>JAFGEK010000031.1 GCA_016931625.1 Deltaproteobacteria bacterium
ATAAAAACTGTCACTATTAAGTGATTTATCTTTGTTAAAATTGTAAATCAAAAAACCAATTCATTATTCTATATGCCTCATTACCTTTTTAATATTGTCATAAAACTCCAATAAATTTTTGACAAATAAAGCTACAAATACCCTCTTGCGTTGCCACCTAATTTCAGTCAATAGGGCGCCCCATAGTACAGTTGGAGACTATTTATGACGACATTTAAAACTGGTGGTGACATTGACGCATATTGTTCTAAATGCCGACTTGAGCTGGCACATATTATCGTCGCCATGATCAGCAATGAAGTAAAACGTGTTCAGTGCAAAACCTGCCAAAGCGAACATGCATACAAAGCAAAAGCTACCGCTAAAAGTCCTACTGCTAGTTCGTCTCGTGAACGTTCAACCAAAAACACTCGCAAAATTGGCGGTGCAGGTGTTGGTATTGGTGCTACTCGTTACCAATACGATGAACTAATTAAAGGACACAATATTTCAGGCGCCCCAAAATACCGACCAGCTAAAACATTTAAAGAAGGTGAATTTATTAATCATCCAACATTTGGCTTAGGTATAGTAACGCGTATATTAAGTGATTCTAAAATTGAAGTTCTCTTTCCTGCCTGCAGTAAAGTTTTAGTACACGCACGTGGTTAGCATTAAAATTTTACTTTTTAAATAAAGCTTCGAGCTTTGCTTTAGCGGCAGTTATATCTACAGGCGCTTCACGCTCGCCTTCATATGCTTTAAACATTCCACAAAAATTAGCACGCGACTTATCGGGCACATATTCAGCAATGGTTTCTTTGCATTCATTATGTGAACCTGGATCGTAATATTGGCAATTTTTACATGAATGCATATCTGATCCACAGTGTGGGCACTCGTCGTTACGTTTAACCTTGTCTTCCATTTCGGTTGGTTGCTGACATGACCAACAGCTAAATGTCCATTTTGACATTAGTCTCCCTTTCTTGCCGTAAACTTTTGACTTATTGCTCCTCGCATGTTGACCGGGAGCAGGTCAAGTCGAATTACTTTAACCTCAACCTCACACTTATCGCCCCGTAGAACCAAATCCATCACCACCACGGATACTTTCTGGCAATTTATTAACTGTCTTAACATTAAGAGTATTTACCTTGGCTATGACTATTTGAGCCACACGTTCACCGCCAGAAATTACAAATGGTTCACTGCCATGATTGATAACAATTACTCTTACCTCACCACGATAATCAGCATCGATAGTGCCAGGTGAGTTTAACAAAGTAATGCCATGTTTTATTGCTAACCCGCTACGTGGCCTAACTTGCGCTTCGTAATCAGGGGGTAGTGCCATTGCAAAACCACATGGAATTAAAGCTCGATCACCAGGAGCAAGAGTTACTGGCTCATCTAAAGCTGCAGCAATATCATAGCCAGCGGCATGCTCACTCATACGACGTGGCCCTAAAGCTAATTCATCAAAACGTGGGTGCAAGGGCAATATTGCAATTGTGTTTTCGTTCATGCGTGGTCCTTAAATAGTAAATGGTGGAACTCCTGTTTTGCTATAGCCACCATCAACATGAATGACTTCGGCGGTAACACCACGCGACAAACTCGACAAGGCAAAAACTGCAGCATCTCCAACATCTTGGGCATCGATATTACGTCGCAAAGGAGCAGCATGTTCGATAAATCCCATTAAATCACGCAAACCACTGACCCCGGCAGCAGATAAAGTGCGTACTGGCCCTGGACTTAGTGCATTGACGCGAATTCCATATGGCCCAAGATCACACGCCAAATAACGCACCGCGGCTTCAAGAGCTGCTTTCGCTACCCCCATAACATTGTAATTAGGTACAGCGCGCTCTCCACCTAAGTAGCTCAAAGTCAACACACTTGGTGCCCCAACGCCCAACTTCAACATTGGTGTGAGACACCGTGTTAACCCAACTAAAGAATAGACCGAAGTATCAAGGGCAAGACGAAAACCATCACGACTGGTAGCTAAAAAATCACCTGATAGCTCTTCGCGTTTGGCGAAGGCCACTGCATGCACTAAAAAATCAAGTCGTCCCCATTGTTTTTCTACTTGCTCACCAAGCGCCGCTATCTCTTCATCATTATTTACATCGCAGGCACTAACAAAAGCGGCATTAAGTTCTTTACCTATTTTATGCACATGCTTAGAAAATCTATCATTTTGATAGCTAAGCGCAATTTCAGCTCCGGCATGGTGAGCCGCTTGCGCGATAGCACAAGCAAGGCTACGAGAATTTGCTACCCCAACGATCAAACCACAAAGTCCTGATAATAAATTCATAACTTTAGTCATATGACATAGATGGCTTACGGTAACAAATCTCAAGTTAGAGCAGTTTTTCGCTTAAATTGATCTAAGCCATTGTTTGTTGTCGGCGACGCCATGACGCGCTGGCACATATAAATATTAAACCCAAAGTCATTGCACTAAATACTGTGCTATAAGTGTTAATTGTTATGGCAACCCATAATACTAAAGTAGAAGTAAATATCAGGGCATCAACCCATACTGGGCGTCTACCTCCATAAACTAATATCAACATTAAAACCGTCAAAGGAACACCCAGTATTGCTTGGCGAAAAATTCCACTACCGACAGTTAAAATGGATTCAAAATTATGAAATATAATTGCAGTAAAAATCACCATGGTGCCAATTGATAGTACAAGTACCCCCGCCGCGGCAGCGTCTTTTGCTAAGCCAGCATTTGGATGAAGTTCTTCAGTTGCTAAATCGACTAATTGCTCAAGTGCACTATTGAGAATTTCTGCAAAAAAAACCAACAATACACAAAAAATAAGGGTTACTTTTTCAGCAAGACCAAGCGGCATACCGCTACCAACTAAACTAACCATAGCAGCAGCAGTAAGATGGATTTTCATATTACGTTGATGAATAACTGTGTGCATTAGACCATTGTAGGCATGCACAAAAGAACTAATTAGCCCTCGTCGTGAACGTTGACCTATAAAAGGCGGTGCTACAATAAGTTTTGGACGCGAGTGATTAGTCAAAAAACGCCACCTTTAATTTTCTGCTACCCCTATGGGTAAGAACTGGTTTAGCTATTATCTGCCACTTTTTTATAGTAACACCACTTTTTTATAGTATTCGCACTAAGAAGCACTACATAGTATAATAATTAATTGCAAAAGAACCGTCGATTACAGAATTGACTTATTGATGAAGCAAACGCGATACTAAACAAAGGATAATACTGCAACTGTGCAATTATTTAAAAATACCCTAAGGAGGTAATATGTCGAGTTTGGGCCGATGTCTTGCTTTTATCTTTATTTGCCAACTTTTGTTATCTAATGTTGCTAATGCTCAAGAATTTAAACCATTTGCAGTAGTAAAAGAAGCTTGCCCAGAGTGTCCTCGACCTGATCTTGACAAAATCAAGCTGAAAAATGGCCAAACTGTGCTTGCGGTAATTGTGGCTGAAAACTCAGCATTTTACGTTGTGCAAAAATATAGTGAACTTAGAGCTATTGGTCGTGATCAAGTCGATGACATTGAACGCTCAGAAACTGCGATTCGTGAAAAAGGTTACGACGATCAAATTTTACTTAAAAATGGGCAGGTTTTTTCAGGAAAAATCCTAAAAGAAAATGCCGCCAATGGCATGTTTGAAATCCAAGTGCCTCCTTACAAAACCATTTTATATATCTATAAACCGGTAATCACTAGTGTATTTAAAGCCGGCAAACAGTCTTATCCAAATAAATAACAGCAAACCTATTAGTCATGTTTAATTACTAATTACCGAGAAAATAGCTGTACTAAATTAGGGGGTGTCCCTAAATACACTTAACGATTTCCAATAATTTTACAACCACCAATTTTATATATAATTTTACTAAAATTATGAAGTCACGCAACGATTACCAAAAAATACCGAGAATCCTTTTAGAAGGACTACGGATAATGAATAGCATTGAATATCATATTGAAGATGAAGCTATGTATCATGCTTGTAGCTTGATGCGCGATTTGGCAGATCTTGGCTCGTCAGCATGTAATGACCTTACTTTGCGTTCACAAGTGGTCAATTCTGCGATTGCTCAAATAGATGCTTTGCTAGAATCAAAAACTGGACCACTTGGCGATGAAACCTTATCCATATGGCGCCTGCAATTACAAAATGAATCTGATGGTATTGAGTTGGCTTTGGTAGCTTAGCGGTATTAAATTGATACCAATAGATTTCTTTTTCACCTGACCACTCGCACTTATTTTATGAAGACGTTATATGGTCAGTACTGTGAATGAACTTTCTAGCTTTTTTAATTTGACCTTTGATCGTGTTTTAGCTGCTGTTGAGCAAGCAGGTCGTCGTACTACTGGTTTATGCTATGCTCTTAATAGCCTTGAAAATCGTGTTTATGACATAGAGCTTGAAGATGAATCGCGCTTAATCGCAAAATTCTATCGCCCGGGCAGATGGGCAAAATCAACAATTCTTGACGAACATAAAATGCTACTGGCGCTTAAAGATGAAGAGATACCTGTTGCCGCCCCAGTAACTTTTCCAGACGGCACAACTTTACATACTAGTGATGAGGGTATTCATTTTGCTTTATTCCCACGCTTGGGTGGGCGAGCTCCCGATGAATTTAGTCTTATTGAATATGAGCAGGTTGGCCGGCTTATTGGTCGTATTCATAATATCGGAGCACGTCTTGGGTTATCTAATCGTCCTGAGTTAACTCCGGTAACCTATGGTAAAGATGCATTAAGTATAATTATTGCACAGGGGCAACTATCTCTTTCAATAGAGCGTCGCTATAACGATGCTGCAACAATGCTGATATCAAAAGCTGAACAGTTATTTGATAGCGTACCACTCAATCCCATTCACGCCGATTTTCATCGCGGTAATTTATTGCGCGATCGCGATAGTTTTATTGTTTTAGATTTTGACGATATGGCTCGTGGTCCCGCCGCCCAAGACCTTTGGCTGATACTACCAGCGCGCCTCGGTGATTGCCCTGAAGAAGTAGCGGCAATAGTGCGTGGCTATGAACAATTTCGCGCTTTTGATGTTAGGCTACTTAATATGGTCGAAGCCTTACGGGGTCTGCGTTATTTGCGTTATGCCGGTTGGATTCAAAACCGCTCAAGCGATCCGGCTTTTAAATTGGCATTTCCGCAATTTGGCAGCGAGAATTATTGGGAAGCGCAGGTAGCTGATCTTTATGAGCAGGTGAGGATATTGGGGGAAAATTAAGACCACCCTACTACATACACGGCTTATCGTGAGCAAGTTTTTTATCCGTAAGGCGGTCTTCATCCATGCACCATGTAAACGGACACGAGGTGCCAGCGACTACCAAACCTGCTTGAGCTAATCGCTCTAACTGCTGCAAAAAACCAATGGGATGTAGATGCCAACACAATGAACTGCCACTTGTGGTTTCAAGTTCTTTTTTCAGATCTGCTGGCAACCCCGTCCACCAAGCAAGCTTTTCAACTTGCCCGACAACCTTTTGATAGTCATCATTTGACAGGTTCCAGGGTGGTCCGAGCACTCGTTTATACTTGTCTTTGGGCGGCTCCCATTCGCTTGGGTTCAAACAGCAAAGCGTTCTAAAGAGCACCATGCTTTGTTTATATTCTTCATCACTGATCAGATTATCCCGATTAGTGTCGATCTGTTTTATTAATTCATCAGCGTCATCACTGGCATTGGGAACATCTACCAGCAAAACTTTACTGTTTTTGCCAAGCTCATTTTTAAAAACGTACGATCTCGGGTGCTTGTCAGCGAGCTGTAAAAGTGCTGCCTTTAGTATAAAAGAACCGTGGTTTATTTCTCCGGTGACCGCTTTTGCAACCCAACCCGTGAGTAAATTAGTTTCACTTGCTGGGGTTGCTAATGTTACTTGGCAATAGTCTCCATCGCTTTCTTGCATATTTTGAGCGAGTATCACCTTGGTGTCAGCAGCAATCGTGACCGAGCACGAGGCTGCAGTAGCGGTGCTAGTAGCTGGGTTTTGATGCGCCAGGCTCGAAAGAGCAACGGCTGTTTTAAATGTTCGATTCTTCTTATACAACTTGTGCTTCTTGGTCTTAGGATTAATTTTGATCCCAGAAAGATCTGACACTTTAAGCCAACCGATAAGTTCAGTACACTGCACTTTGGCAAATCCATCGAGCACTTCACTAATTTGCATTTTGCATCCGGGACCCAAGTTCACATCAGTCATCGTTACTTCTACTAGTTTATGGTCCTTAAATGCGGTGCCTGCTGGAATTTGTAGGGTTTTGTTGCCGCCCACATCACTTTTGGGATTTTTTAAAAAATCAACATTATTGGTTAAAATTTCGACATGCACTATAGAATCAGCATTATCGTATTGACCTGGGTAGCCAACAATCGATCCAGCTGCGATAGCCAGTGGTGGATTGAGCACAACTACCTCATCAAGTTTTTCGGGCTCAATCGTAATGGCGCATGAAATGTTCGTCTTGGTCACCAAGACCCAATTTCCATCTGTAAGCTGACTCCAACCAGGTATGGGCTGTCCGTCTATAGCGACCAATGATGGTAGGTCGAATTCAAGCTCGCTATCTTTAGGTGCAATCTGCACCAGCTCAGGTACATTTTTTTCCATCTTGCTTTCAGGAATTTTGTTTTTATAGACCGCAAGCCCTCGCGCATCAGCAGATAATGTGGCGTCTTTAGCCTTGATGCATTGATATTCATTGGGGCCTTGAAGCCACTTGCGGACATTTGCATTTGTCGTTGTGCCGATATCTAAAAAGCCTTCTTTTCCTCGCCAAGTTGCTTGTCTAAAATTCTTGGCATTAGAACAATACTTATCAGGTGGGGTTTTAGTCATATCTATCTCGAGAATTGCGCCCTTTGGCACCACGGCCAACTTATCTTTAAAGTTAGTAGCTGAGTGAATAAGCAGTCCCTTACCATCAACAGTAGTGGCCACTTTAAATTTGGTTTTGGCGATAAAACTTGGCCCTTGTTCGTTACCTTTATATAAGTCAAAAGGCAGCAAATGCATATAGTGAGAATAAAACGCGATAGTAGCACCATTGGGAGTCTTAAAGCGATGACGCATTAACACAAAACCGGTAGCAAACTTGTGCTCAATTCCTTGGATGGTAACGGCCTTGGCCTCTTTATCAAGCCGATAGGCGACTACCTCACCATCGGCTATAGCGCGAATAGAAGTGTTGAATTTTGGTTTGAGGTGAACACCCCCATGCCAGAAACCGTTGTCGCCAATAGGAAACAGCCCTCTTGTGCTTGCCTCAGTCGCAGCAAACAAACTAGCCGCGGTTTCACCAAATACTGGATAGCCAATGGCAGCAGGCTTTAAAAAATAGCCTTCGACCAGAGTATAAATAACCGGACGTTTTGGGGTAGTATTGTCTGTTGGTTCAATCAGATTATCTTCAGTACCGTCAATGCTACCATCTTTTTCGAGCTGTCGGATAAACGTACAATATCTTTCCCAGTTATAAATAACTTGGCAACCCTCTGAGAACTTTTGAGGGCCTATCACCTCCTTTCCACCATAATGAATATTAAGAGTTTTTCCAAAAGAGAACTTCTCGCCTGGTGAACGCGTAAGACTGTTATCTGATTCAACAATTTGGCTTTTATTCCCAGAATCAAGACAGGGATTGAGCGCGCGATAAGCCCAAGTTTCTCGTTTTATGGTTTTGCGTTTAGGTTCGTCATTTGAGGTTGAATTAGCAGGATTGCCTGAGTTGCTATTAGCAATACCGTACTGGTCGACTTGACCTGCAAAAATATAGCTTTTGGGAGGTGGTGGTGCTCCTGGCATATTTCCAAAACCGTAACGTTCTATCGAAATAAATGGACGTGCAACAACCTCGTCTGGGGCAGTTTTAATAAAATTATTATTCTCGTCGACCTGTTTTACTATAATATCACCCCGTTTATGCTGTCCTAAGCGATATTTATACATCCCTGGCATCATCAGAGAGGATTTCCCTGGTTTACTTCGATGTTCTGTAGAGAGCTGGAGGTGAATGACCTTTTTATTACCTCCATTAATAAAGATGACAAAAAGAGTGTCATCCCAAAAGGTATTAGTATTGCGGCTGCTCGGCTCGAGAGTTTTAGCCAAAAAACCACGCACTCCAATAAGATTAATACGCCCCTCGGCTACTTGAAAATCGTAGTCGGGATCACTCTCGCGATGAAAGCAACGCCGAGCGCGCTCGTATACACCGCGCAGGTGATCGTAGAGTTCATCTTGGCTGTAGCCAAGCAAATTAAAAGAGAAACTATCAGACATTTTATTGCCTCACTAATGCAGTTTCGTGAATTCGGGCAATGGTTCAAATGACTCGAATGTACAAGGTCGCAGATTAAGCTCGGTGCAGGCTTGTTTGCGATAACGTGCGGCATTCTTTTTTTGCCCGCGCGCCTTAAACCATAGACTTAAGTCAGCACAAGCATCAGGGTTGTTACCTCTGGCGCAACTGAAAGTTAGTACCTCTTCGGGATGCGTTGCAAAAAAACATTCTTGTGTTTCATTAGGATTATAGATCCCGCAATGATGCTCCCAGATTTTAGCAGCCTCACTATACCGTCGCTTGGTTATGAGGCGCTCTACCACAGAACCGCAAGCCTCACTCCACCCGTCATCGCAGGCCTTTTTAAAAAGCGGGTCGCTCTCTTCTTCTTCTAGCCACTGCCAATATTTGAAGCAGCCCTTCATACTGCCACCGTCGCAAGCTTTTTTACCCCATGCTTGCTTTTGCTCATCCGTGGATGGTTCTTTAAACCCAATACCCCAAACAGGACGAACGTATCGATTTGACAACATCGAACAAGATACAAGATTACCGAGGTCACAGGCTTTAATAAAATAGTCGTAGCGTTCATGATCTGAGTAATAAAATTCGCTAGCTAATTTAAAACACGCAGACCCAGAGCCACCATTGCAAGCGGTCTCGGCATAACGTCGTGCGGTTGGTCTTATATCTTGCGAACCACCCAAACTACCATTGTATTTGAAAACAAAGATGGCGTAACAAAGACGTGGATCTTGCAGCGAACATGCAGCCTCGTCAAACTGCGTCGCTGGTTTTGCAAAAGCCGCAACTAAGCGCTGGCAGTCTCTGTCTGCTATCTGGGTTAGTTCGAGGGTTAACAACTTCGCTGTGGATGAGTCACCAAGTAGCTTCGTGCTGGTATTCACCCAAAAGTCGTCGCTTACTGAAACAGCAATCTCAATACCGCGAACCAAAGGTTTAAGCTGCATGATCCCATGGTTTTTCTTATCACTAATATTTTCTATTCCGTTTATTTTCTTAGGGTGTGATTCATTTATTATTTCTTTGTCATAATGGCAGCTAAGGTTGTTTCCTGCTTTTTCGCAAGTGCCTTGAACAAGGGCTGCATGGTTGCCAAAATCTGCCCGGCGAATTTGAAATGAGTAGTGGTTTTCTAAAGTGGCTGCTGTCAGTTGCATATATATGCGGTCGAATTTTTGCCATGGATGCTCTTTTAGATACTCATTGTTATACGTAGCCTCAAAACAGCTAGTTTGAACTACAGCAGGCAAAGTCTCACTATTTTTTTTAGCTGAGGTCGACGCAACGTCAGCAGCAAATACCATACTTATGCAAAAAAACACCAACATCAGCCCTGGCGCTAATTTTTTCTTTATATACAATATAGTTTTCATATACGTCTTTCCTCTCACTAAATTACGGCATCCTATTCTCAATATTTCAATCAGAATATCGACACCTATATTTATTCTATTTATTCATTTTTTATTTCGCTAATCTGTCATATGTATCTTTGAACTTTTGTATCATCATGCGCAACTGCAAGTGTCAATAAATATAAAGCAGGCACTCCAAAAAACAAACATCGCATAGGTGAAAGCAAGTGACTACACTGAACTTGCAGGCGCACTAAGTGCCGTTCTCACTATCATCGCTTCAGTGATAAAATTGAATGAGGGAAGCGATTGCCCAATAAAATCTATACAATATTAACCAATCTCCCTATTCATTAACACTTAATACTTAAGCTATCATAACCACGCATCATTTAAAAACACCTTTGCGCAATTTGGCCGCGAGAATTATTGGGAAGGGCAAACAGCTAATCTTTATGAGCAAGTGCGTATATTGGGTGATGGCTAATAAAGAGTTGTTTGAGCTTAGAGTAACAAATTAAGGTAGAGGCACTTCATCTAAACCATATTTCGCAAGCAAATTGTTTACTTTTTGCCAATCATCTGTATGTTTATGGCAAAAGGAATAAGCAAAAAAAGAATATTGTGATTCTGGATTACAAAGCCTGGTCATAGATTCAAGAGCTTCTTGCAAATCAAGAGCGAGGCTTTGAGGATTATTAACTCCATCGATATTTTCTAGTTTTATGGCAGATTCATTTATTGCCTGCCAAGTTGATGAAATACCAATAGTAGTTTCTGCACGATTACGTATTAGCTCATCTCGATTTAATTTTAAAACTTGAAACGATTCTTTTGCTTTTGCGGCATTTGCTGTTTTTGGAGATACATTAATTAAATGAAGTTCACATATAAAATATTCAGTAGGGTCGTCAGCAACCCTACTTGGAGGATGCCAGCTTTTAACTTTATTATCACGATATTGTGAAGATATAATTGTACCTGGGCCTGCACCTACTCGAATTTTATTATTATTGGCATCTACGATTACAATCGAAACCTCAGACGTTGTTGGTTGCCAGCGCACCTCATTAAAGCCGTCAACTACAACTGAAAAAATAATACTGCGCAGAAGAGAAGTTTTGCCAACAGCATTAGCCCCAACAATAATATTAAAGCCAGGCTTAAATGAAAGATCGAGTTCGTCAATAACCCCAAGGCCACGCACACGCAGTGAATCGATAGTATGCAACGTTGCGCTCCTTTCTTAATTAAGCCGACGTTTAAATCAAAAGTTGTAGCATTAATTACTAGCTACTTACTAACGTAATTCAATATTGTATTTTAATTTTTTTATTTTAGCAAACGCTGCTCAACTTTGGGTAATTCTTGCGGGAAAATTCTTTCAACCATTACTAAAAAGTTAGTAAGCAAACGTTTTGGGTCAATAATAGCTGCGCCCATTTCATTCTCATAACGTTCTAAAAGTACTGATAAATATAATGGATTTCTTTGATGTATCGCTTCAATTGTCTGCAGGTCATGCTCATAGCATCTAACTATTTTCATTAATACTAGATCATGTTGCTCAGGAACAAGTACAACTAAACGTTTTAATTCGGGCAATACACGGATAAGACGTGTCTCAAAATCATATGGTGCGTCAGCAATCGCACTTTGCGTAACCGGAATATGCAGATTTGTAGCAGTACTCGCCCGTTCTATAGCAATTTGCAGTTCATTTTGTATTTTATTCCACGTGTCGATATCTTGTGTGGCATAATCGACACCATAAGCAATAGTTGCCGCCGATCCACCAATTACAATAACTGTAATTGGTTTTAATAAAGCATCATCGATAGCTAGTAAAAAACGATTAAGTTCTTGTGCAACATAACGCTTCATGAAACTGTATGTTTGTCAAAAATTGCCGCAAAACTATCTAGACCCATATTCATAAAATACCCCCACTGACTGACAAGCTTTGGTGTGTTGCGCTTAGCTATTGTTGTAGCATAGCGCCCTTCTTGTAAATAAAAAAAAGGACGTAAACGCTTATAACGTCTATCACGCAACTGTAATGCAATATTAGCGAAAGATTTATCACCTCTGAGTTCACCAGCCATCTGCAAAAACATGCCTAATGCCTGTAACTCATTGCGCTGCGCTGTCGATTTTATAATTGCTGCGAAATCTTCTTTTCGATTGCAATACAAAACAAAAGGAAGCACACGGGCTACAACAGCATCATGATGAGCCAATATTAGTGCTTCACTAATTATTTCTGAGATAACCGGTAATTTTGTCGCAGCACTCACAGCTAATGGAGCACCAATAGCTTTAAGCCATTTACGAACAGTGTCATCATTTTTACTCGTATTTGGTGTCTCATTGATAGATAGCAATGAGAGTAATAACTTAGCAGAGGGATGTGCAGTGTTGCTGCGATATATCAAACTATTTCCCACTCTCTCAACCAAAGCTAAACCGACGGTATGCATTGCTTCTAATTCTTTGTGAACCGCTGCAAAACTTAAATTAGCTTTCTGTGCTAAATTGCGAACACTGCCTGTATTATTTTCAAGCCATAGCATTCGCAGTAATTTTTGGCGTACTAAACTAGTAATCAAATATGACAACATGATATACATATCATATTATCGCAAAATGCGATAATCAATCATAAATCTATTAATAAGTTATAATGGTTTGATTTTATCTAATAAATCCGCAAGATTACGTAACTCACGTAAACAGTAACCAATTAAAGTTCTTAGAGTTTCTGTTGTTAAAGATGGATTATTTTGATCGATATATTTACCTTCACACAAAGCACAAATAATAAAATACGCCGCATCTAAAAAATTACCAATTTCATCCATTCTCTCTGTAACTGAGGTTATCTCTCGATAATCACTAGACATTTCACCATTACCTTCTTTTTAATATTCAAGCAATTCGAGTAAAAATGAAGTAAATTTCATTTACCACATTATATTGTGTTATTAAATAAAATTATCTCAGAGTACCTAATATGAATGCAGCAATCGCAAATTCGCTTAGTATTAGAATCTATCGCAGCAAATATTCGTCTACGCCGTGATGCGCTTCAAATAACCCAAGAAGAACTTGCCTACCGAACTCGTTTACATATCAATCAAATTCAAAACGTAGAACTTGCTAAAAGTAATCCGACGATAACAACACTTTTGATATTAGCCGAGGCTTTAGAAACTAACCTGGGGGCGCTGCTACGTAAACGCAAATTTACAAAACCGCAACGTGGGCGTCCGATAAATCAAAAAAAAGCATCACCCTGACGTTCGCTGATCACTAAGCATATGACACTTTTTGTATTTTTTGCCTGAACCACAAGGACATGGTTCATTAGGCCCGACTTTAGGGGTAGCGCGACGGACCGTCTCTTGTTTAGCAGGCGCTCCCATACGACCAGCCATTGCCGCGCGTTTGCCACCACCAGTTGCGGTACTACGAGCTGCTGATTGCCCTAATTGCATTAAGCGGCGTTGTTTTTCACGTTGTGCTTCAAGACGTTTGTCATAATCATCTTCGGTTTCTTGGGTAATAACAATACGGCTGATTTTTGTTAGGACATCACCGGTAATTGCCCCATGCATAGCAGCAAAAAGATTGAAGCCCTCTTTTTTGTATTCTTGTTTGGGGTCTTTTTGCGCATAGCCGCGAAGCGAAACACCATCACGAAGTTGATCCATTTCACGCAGATGGTCTTTCCATAAACTATCAATAGTCTGCAAATAGATAATACGAGCAACATGATAAAATGCTTCGCGTGAATATCGTTCTTCGTGCTCTTTGAGCATCGCTACTACTACGTCATAAATTCTATTTTCAAGTTCTTCGGTGGTAAGATCTTGCAGTTGCGAGAGATCAACTTCTACACCAAACTGCTCACGCACCATTTCTTCAAGTGATTTGGTGTCCCAGTCTTCAGGATGTTTTTTCTCACCGGTAATTCGCTCAACCATAGCGATAATCGAATCTTCAACTAGGTCGAGTACCATTTCAGCAGTTTGATCAATATCGGCACCAAGCACGCGGCGCCGCAATTTATAGATGGTTTGCCGTTGCTCGTTCATAACATCATCGTATTCGAGCAAGTGTTTACGAATATCAAAGTTCTGACCTTCAACTCGCTTTTGCGCACTCTCAATCGACTTGTTAACCCATGGATGCTCAATCACTTCGCCCGGTTTCATACCAAAGCGTTCCATCAATATTTTTAAACGATCTCCACCGAAGATACGCATAAGGTCGTCTTCAAGTGATAAATAAAAACGTGAGCTGCCCGGATCACCTTGACGACCAGCACGACCACGAAGCTGATTATCAATGCGTCGTGATTCATGGCGCTCGGTACCAAGAATATGTAGACCGCCTGCGTTTAATACCTCTTGTTTCTCTTGCGCACATTGAGTGCGATATTTATCAAATGATTTTTGGTAAAGCTCTTGCCATTTAGTCAGTTGGTCAGGACCATCATTTTCGAGATCAGGCTGTGGACCAACTTCAGCACGTGTCAGAAAATCAGGATTGCCACCGAGCAAAATGTCAGTACCACGACCAGCCATATTGGTAGCAATAGTCACAGCGCCCCTGCGGCCAGCTTGGGCAATAATCGAAGCTTCTTGAGTGTGATATTTTGCGTTAAGTACGTTATGCGGAACGTTAATACGCTTTAAACGTTTCGCTAGTACTTCACTCTTTTCTACACTGATTGTACCAACCAAAACTGGTTGCCCGTTATTATGTAAATCTTTAATCGATTCAACGATAGCATCAAATTTTTCAGGCTCGGTGCGATAAATAACATCATGGTTATCAGCACGTACCATTGGCATGTTGGTCGGAATCACCACTACGTCGAGATCATAAATTTTAGCAAACTCTTCAGCTTCAGTTTCAGCTGTACCAGTCATACCACCAAGTTTGGCATACATACGAAAATAATTTTGGTATGATACGGTGGCGAGAGTTTGATTTTCGTTCTCGATCTTAACACCTTCTTTAGCTTCGACTGCTTGATGTAAACCATCAGACCAGCGGCGACCATCAAGAACACGACCCGTAAATTCATCGATGATTTTCACCTGGCTATCTTCAAGCAAATAGTCAACATCGCGACGATAAAGAGTATGCGCCCGCAATGCTTGGTTAACATGGTGTAATATTTCAATGTTATCAGGTTCGTAAAGATTGCTAAGAGCTAGACGCTGCTCAACGGTATGCACACCTTCTTCAGTTAAAACTACGGTGCGCGCTTTTTCATCAATTGTATAATCATGCTCACGTCGTAACCCCGGAATAATTGCGTTGATACGCACATAACGGTCGGTTGATTCTTCAGCCGGACCGCTAATAATTAGTGGAGTTCGTGCTTCGTCGATAAGAATTGAGTCTACTTC
The DNA here is from genome assembly GCA_016931625.1 of Deltaproteobacteria bacterium. Taxonomy (NCBI): domain Bacteria; kingdom Pseudomonadati; phylum Myxococcota; class Myxococcia; species Deltaproteobacteria bacterium. The sequence goes on from JAFGEK010000031.1 coordinate 15,122, forward strand.
ATCAACAATGGCAAAATGTTGCCCGCGCTGTACATAGTCGCGCAAAAACAATTTCATGTTATCGCGCAAATAATCAAAACCAAACTCACTATTAGTACCGTAAGTAATGTCAGCATTATATGCTGCTTGACGTTGCTGATCGGTAAGGTTGTGAACAATAACGCCTACATCTAAACCTAAAAAGCGATAAATTTGGCCCATCCAGTCAGCATCACGGGTGGCCAAATATTCGTTAACCGTTACTACATGTACACCACGACCCGCCAACGCATTTAAATACACCGGTAAAGTTGCGACTAAGGTTTTACCTTCACCGGTTTTCATTTCAGCAATTTTGCCTTCGTGCAAAGCCATACCGCCGATAAGTTGCACATCAAAGTGGCGCATACTTAAAGCACGACGCCCAGCTTCACGCACTACTGCAAAAGCCTCATCTAAAATTAAATCGAGAGCTTTATCGATACGTTGACGGTCGGTTTTTAACTCGTCTTTGCTGCCCTCGCTAATACGAACCTTGGGATCACCACCTAGCTCAGTATATGCTAGTTGATAACGCTCGCGCATTTCATTAGTCTTGGCGCGTAATTTATCATCTGGTAAAGCTTTTAGCCGCTGTTCAAATGAATTGATGTTATTTAAACGACTAGAAAGGCGGTTGATTTCGCGGTCGTTCTTAGTCGGAATAAATTTGCGCCAAAAGGCGCGTTTAGAAGCTGACATAGTTTTGGTACCTAGTTGTTAGTACTCAGTTGGTCAAGCAAACTGATAAAAAGGTTATATATTTACAACAACATAGGTCAGCTATCACAATCTTCAAGTTATTATAAGCTCAGCCAGTATAAGTCCGTAAAAAACTGACGGTTCTTCGCCAACAAGAGTACTATAGCACCAACCAAGATGGCTTAAACAACTGTTACAGATCACAATTTGCCATGCATAATTAGGAAACCAAGAAAATTCGCCAGTTGGCATACCAACAATGTCAAGATTTTGCGCAAAATTAAGGGTCAGTATTTCAAATAACACACCAGCCGGATTGGCAAACACCAAACTTGTACGACCTTGGCGCATTGAAAATAATGCATTGGTATCCGAAATAATATTTTCACAATGGCGACAGCGAATATGTTTTAAATTTTCATTAATGAGTTTGTCGTCTTCTTTTACCTTTGGCTTTTTTATTGCAACAGAAGATGGTGACTTATCATGGTCACGAAATAAAAAGAGTTGCATTAAATCATAATAGTACATTAACTATTTAGTGGTACATTTAAAACTTTCAATGTGTTGCATTATTTTTTCACAAGCCTCTTTGCTAAAGGAGATGTTGTACTAAATAATCATATTTGATAGCAATATTATCTATGTTACTTACTGTCTTTCGCACTGCAAAATTCCGTGGGTTCTTCTTTTCTCGCGAAGAAGAACGATGCATGTTCATGTGAGTTCAGTTAATGTTGAAGCCAAATTTTGGCTTAAACCAATTTTAGCCTTAGCAACGCATAGTGGCTTAACTGCACGTGAGTTAAAACAAATGCAACAAGCAGTGGAGAAATATCATGACCAAATCGTCTTCGCCTGGCAAAAACACTTCACCTAAAATAGAAGTACTTGGGCTTACACCACATGCGTTATGGTTATCTATTTGCAAGCAAGAATATATGCTCGATTATAAAAATTTTCCTTGGTTTCAAAATGCCTCGATTAAAAATATACAATTAATAGAATTTCGTTTTAATCATTTATATTGGCCTAAGCTCGACATCGATTTGAATCTCGATTCTATTACCAATCCCGAAAAATACCCACTTATTTCTAAAAAACACTCTGCGAAAAATTCAAAATCCACAAAATAACTTAATTGTTACTGCAAATCCGGGACACCATATGCTACAAACTGCTTTATGCTCACCTCATTTTTACCCCTGCTAATTGCTATCGTTTTTGCTCTAGGTTTAGTGACTATAATAGCTTGGCTTGGAGTTTTCTTGGGACCACGTAGAGCTTCACCTATTAAATCAGAAAACTTTGAATGTGGTAATCCCGCAAGTGGTGATGCCCGTGAACGCGTTAATATTAAATATTTCTTAGTAGGTATTTTGTTTTTAGTTTTTGATATCGAAGCCATATTTATTTATCCGTGGGCAATTGCTTTTTCCGACGCAATTAAAAACAATAGCCCTATTTCTGCAAGCGTGGCTTTTTTTGCAATGCTGAGTTTTGTAGCGGTAATGCTAGTCGCTTTAATCTATGCGTGGCGTAAAGGCGCACTTGAGTGGGGTGCATAAATAACAACTTGTACAAAATCGATTGCGTGCTTAAAGTAACTGCATGTCAGAGAATAAATTACTACATAATCAAGTGTTAGTTGCCCGCCTTGACGACACTATTAAATGGTTGCGAGGTAATATCGAAAGCCATGCCCAAAAAGTAGTTAATTGGGGACGAGAATACTCACTATTTGCCTATCCGTTTGTTACTGCCTGCTGCGGCATGGAGTTTATGTCCGTTTGGAGTCCTCGTTATGATATTGGACGCTTTGGTGCAGAATTCCCACGCTTTTCACCGCGACAAGCGGATCTTTTATGGATTGTCGGTACCATCTCGCACAAGCAAGCGCCAATTTTGCTTCGCGTTTATGAACAAATGCTAGAACCCAAATGGGTAATTGCTTTTGGAGTCTGTGCATCTACCGGCGGTTTTTACGATAATTATAGTACCGTACAAGGTGCTGATAAGGTTATTCCTGTTGATATTTATATACCAGGATGCCCGCCAAGACCTGAACAGGTTTTAGACGGTCTCATTATGCTGCAACACAAAATTCAAAAAGAAAAAGGTAGAGTCATGCTCTAACTGACATGTTTAGGCAACAATAATATTTTTAACTTTAATATTTGAAAGACGATTATGGCACTACTAGTTATAGAAAAACTACAGCAACATTTTGCAAATGATGTCTTCGACCATAATTCCCCATGCGGAAACGAGACTGTTATTATCAATCGCAGTAGCCTGCCCGAAGTGGCGGTATTTTTAAGAGATGATAAAGAACTTGCCTTTGATATGCCAATAGATTGTACTGCTATTGATTGGTTAGGCAAACGCGAACCACGCTTTGATGTACTTTGGCGTTTATATTCAACTAAGCATCACCATCGTTTATGCATTAAAGTTCAAGTATCTGCTGAAGATACCAATGTGCCCTCACTAAGTAATATTTGGCGTGGAATGAATTGGCATGAGCGAGAATGTTTTGACATGTACGGAATTCATTTTGTCGGACACCCAAATTTGCAACGTATATTAATGTATGATGAATTTATTGGTAATCCATTGCGCAAGGACTATCCTATTGACAGACAGCAACCTTTGGTACCCTTACGTGAAGTTCAAGAAGTACCGACTGAACGTAATATACCTCGTGAAGAAATTAACCAACCCTAAATTTTAAATAGCAACCAATACCGCCCATGACTGATATCGCACCAGAATTTAATACCCACCCGATGGAACTTAATATTGGCCCATCGCATCCGGCGATGCATGGCACCATACGTATTAAAGTTGAGCTTGATGGTGAGACCATTATTAAAAGCAATACCGAAGTTGGTTTTCTTCATCGCGCCTTTGAAAAAGAATGTGAAAGTGTACGCTGGGCTCAATGCTTACCTTATACTGATCGTCTTAATTATGTTTCTCCACTGATAAACAATTTTGGCTTTACTGCGGCGGTAGAAAAATTACTCAACATAGAAATACCTATACGCGCGCAATATATTCGTGTGATTGCTAGCGAATTATCTCGTATTAGTGACCATCTGACTTGCTTAGCCGCAATGAGCATGGAACTCGGTGGCTTTACAGCTTATCTTTATTTTATTGAAGGTCGTGAATATATTTATGACCTTATCGAAGAACTAACTGGCGCTCGGGTGACCGTTAACTATGCTCGGATTGGTGGAGTAGCATTAGATTTACCTGTCGATTTTGATAAACATATTCAAGTAGCATTTAAAAAAGTATTTAAACTGATAGATGATAGCGACAAACTATTAACTCATAATCGTATTTTCATCGATCGTACTGCGGGCGTAGGACAAATCTCATCAGCTGATGCTATTGCTTTTGGTATCACTGGACCTTTTTTACGCGCTACCGGTTTTGCCCACGATTTGCGCAAAGTACATCCTTATTATGTATATAATAATTTTGAGTTTGATATCCCTATAGGTAGCCAAGGCGATGTTTATGACCGCTTTTTAGTTAGGCTTGAAGAGTTACGACAAAGTCGCAAAATAATAAATCAGGCTTTAACCCAAATCCCTAATGGCGATTATATTCTTAACGAGCATTATTGTGTCTTACCAACCAAAGATCGCGTCTACACTACCATTGAAGGCTTGATGCACCACTTCAAAGTAATCATTGATGGTGCACAAGTACCAGCTGGTGAAGTTTATAGTTATAGTGAAGGGGCTAATGGTGAATTAGGTTTCTATCTCGTTTCTGATGGAAGCGGTTATCCTTATAAGTGCCGTTTACGTTCACCGTGCTTTGTTATCATGGCTGCTCTTGATGAAGTTCTATTAAAAAATGCCAACCTTGCTGATGTTGTACCTATTTTTGGTTCAATAAATATGATTGGTGGCGAATGTGATCGCTAATTTTAAGAGAACTTCAGGAGTATAAACTTTATCATGCCTTACTTAACTATAGATGGCGAGCGAATTGAATTTGAGAAAGGCGAAACTATTATTCGTGCAGCCGAACGTAATAATATCGAGATACCTTACTATTGTTGGCACCCTCGCCTCTCAGTAGCAGCCAACTGTCGTATGTGTTTGGTTGAAGTTGAAAGTTGCCCCAAATTAGTGCCAGCCTGCCAGACAGAATGCCAAGATGGCATGATAGTTAATACTAAGAGTCAGAAAGTTAAAGCCACACAACAAGCAGTACATGAATTTATTTTAATTAATCACCCCATTGATTGCCCTATTTGTGACCAAGCTGGCGAATGTAAACTGCAAGATTACTATATGCAATGGGATAAAACCCAAAGCCGTATGCAAGATGCGAAAGTTAACAAGCCTCGCCATAATCGCCTCGGTCCTTATATTATTTATAATGCTGAGCGTTGCATTATGTGTACTCTCTGCGTACGCTTTATGGAAGAAATAGCAGGAATGCGACAACTAGGCATTTTCAACCGTGGTGACCATTCAGAAATAGATATTTTTTCAGGACAACCATTAGACCATCCATACTCATTAAATACTGTTGATATTTGTCCGGTAGGCGCCCTAACCTCCACAGTATTTCGCTTTAAGCAACGCGTTTGGAACCTAAAACGCTCTGCTAGTATCTGCAATCATTGTGCCCGTGGTTGTAACATTTATATTGATCAACGCGCCGGCAATATTTATCGTTTTATACCTCGCGAAAATGAAGCGGTTAATCAATCATGGCTTTGTGACGAAGGACGACTTGCTTATTCACAAACAAACCAACGACTCGCTCACGCCCTTATTAAATCTTCATCTACTCCCGAACCTACTGTGAGTGATTGTAATAAAGCTAAACAACGTGCAGTCGATATTTTAGCAAAACCAAATGCCGTTCCCCCGCACTTAGGCGCCATGTTGTCATTACATGCTACTTGCGAAGAGGCTTATGTATTTATCCGTTTACTGAGAGATGTTTTTGGCGTCACTAAAATAGCCTTACTTGAATATAACTTGGGCACTCAGGATTCTTTTTTACGCCTTGCCGATAAAAACCCAAACCGCGCTGGGATTATGATTATAATTAAAGAGCTTGGTGTAACTATATTTGACAATAATGAATTATTAAACGCCATAACTAACAACAGCATAAAAACTTTAATAGTTTTAGGTCATGAAGGTGATAATGCCGAAGTAGTTGCAAAAACTGCGGCAAAAGCAAATACGAATATTATACATCTGACTTCTGCCCGTGGACCTCTTTCTGAAGTAGCCTCAGTAACGTTACCGATTTTAGCATGGCCTTCACTTGATGGTGTGTGGGTTAATGCTGATCTACGTGCTCAATGCTTGACTCCTGCTTTTACAGGTGAAGGTGACAGTCAACCAAGTTATAACTGGTTGATAAATATCGCTACCTGTCTGGGCGCTAATTTTAATCTAAATTCAATAGAAACTATTCGCGACCAAATCACCCAACAAATTACCGCATTTGCTAAGATTAACCTAGCAAACATTCCATCTGTTGGCGTTGAACTGGCTTGAAAAGGCATGGTAATGGCTTTTTTGATTATTACAACCCTTATTAAATTAATTATTATCGAGTTTTTATTTTTATTACCATTGGCAGCAATTCTTACTTGGATGGAACGCCGTCAAAGCGCCTACATTCAAGATCGTGTCGGCCCAACCCGTGCAGGTATAACTATATTTAATCACCGCTTTACTTTGTGGGGACTAATTCACATAGTGGCTGATGCAATAAAAATGTTTTTTAAAGAGCCCTTTATCCCTGCAAAGGCTGATAAAATATTTTTCAAACTAGCACCATTAATTCCTTTTGCAATCAGTCTAATAATCATGGCTTTGGTACCTTTTGGTCCAGATATTAAATGTATCGATATCCCTATAATAGGTACATGGCTTTTGACAAATTTTCCTGAATATAGCAATATCACCTTACAAATCGCGCGTGTTGATACCGGCTTGCTGCTGGTTTTTGCTATCAGCTCACTTAGTATTTATGGGATAATTTTAGCTGGTTGGGCTTCAAATAATCGTTATGCGTTACTTGGTGGTCTGCGTGCTGTTGCTCAAGCAATATCTTACGAAATTACTTTGGGTCTAACCATTGTTGGAATATTTATCATCTTTGGCACTGCAGAACTTTCGCAAATAGTAGCCGCGCAACAACAACCCTTATTCACTAGCTTACCTACTTGGGGTGTTTTTGTACAACCATTAGGCGCGGTATTCTTTTTTATTGCCGCCATAGCCGAAAGCAAACGTCTGCCATTTGATTTGCCAGAAGGTGAAAGCGAGATTATCGGTTATTTTGTTGAATACTCCTCAATGGCTTTTGGCATGTTTATGCTTGGTGAGTATCTTGAAATCGTAGTACTCTCTGCGGTTTTTACTACTTTATTTTTTGGTGGTTGGCATTTGCCAATTATCATTAACCTTCAAATAAATAGTTTCTTGGCTGCTATCCTAGGAATGATAATATTTGGTGTTAAAGTATTTTTATTATCTGCTTTGCAATTGCAAATTCGCTGGACTCTACCACGCTTTCGTTATGATCAGTTAATGCGTTTGGGTTGGAAAAATATACTTCCTATTGCCTTAGCTAATATTTTTATTACCGCTGGTTTAGTATGGATTGATCCTACTTATAAATTGGCAGCCTATTTTGGCATGGGTCTAACTATTATTTTTATTATATTGGTAATCATCGGGCCACGTCGTGCTACCTTAACAGCGACAACTTCTTTTAATAACCCTAATCAAAATCAGGTATAACTTACATATAAAAAGGATGAGGCGATGATCATAAAAGTTCGTGAACGCACTAAGATGTCAGCATACGAGCGCCTCTATCTACCTGAAGTTTTTCGCGGTTTAGGTGTAACTTTAAAACATCTTTTTCATAACTTATTTGGCAACCATAAAACTCGCCCACTGCAAACTGTTCGCTATCCAGAGCAGAAGCTTAACTACCCAGAGCGTTTTCGTGGCCAGCACCGTCTTTTACGGCGTGATAACGGCTCCACTCGTTGTGTGGCTTGCTATTTATGCGCCACAGCTTGCCCAGCCTATTGCATTCATATTGTTGCTGGTGAAGCAAAAGATCCTAAAATCGAAAAATATCCTACCTCTTTCACTATTGATATGTTGCGTTGTATCTATTGCGGTCTCTGTGTAGAAGCATGCCCTGAAGATGCCATCCGCATGGATACCGGCATTCATACAAAGCCGTTTTTAGCTCGTTCTGATGCAGTTATGGGTCATTTGGAGTTGCTCGCATTCCCTGGGCAAAAAGATACTTCTTTGCCCTATGGTGCCCAAGAATATCGTGTTTTGAAAAATACCGAGAAAATTTGACTTTTAGAGTCTATTGTTTGGTAAGATAAATATCAAAAGGCAAAGGCAGGCGTGCTCATGTTGCCTCGCATTATTTCAAGATTACTAGTTGTTTTCTCAATCGCTGGATTAGCTGGGGTAGTGTACTTCTTTATCGATGAGTTTCGCTCATTACGTTACCGCGAGCAAATCGTCAAGCAAACCATTGATATTGCTCAGAAAAATGGGCCTTGTGAGGCTTTAGCCTCATTGCGTAAACTTGGCTCTGATGACGCTGGGGTACAAGACACTATCAATGGACTGCGACGCCGCTTAGTAACTGATGTAACCGGCGAAGAAGATCCAAAAGCCCGAAATGCTTTAGTTTCTGCTGAGCGAGAAGGCATTGTCGATAGCGCCCTATGCGAACAATTACGTTTATCGCATCAGGTAGGCGAGGTGCATCCAGTCTTATCATTTTTACGTTACACCAGAGAAGGAAGTAGCCCCTGTGACGAAGAAACGCGTTTATCTGAAGTTTTAGATGGCTTGGGGTCACATCGCCCCATCATGCTTAGAGCTTTAATGCGCGATGTGCAACAACTTGGTTGTTTATCATCAGAATTAAAAGAAAAAATTGCAATTATGGTTGCTAACATCGCCACTGAAACGCCACTGGTTTTCGATGGTCTTGATGAGCCCCGCATAGCTACTTTTCTTAATGAAAGCGCGCCGTTAGCGGCTGCGCAATTAGGCTGTAAAGCCCAAGCACGCGGCGGTGCTTCAAAACTTGCCAAAGCTATTGGCTGTAGCGACAGCGCAAGACGTGACGTTTTAGTTCATTACCTGGTCGCCAAAGATAAAAAACAACAAGCTAGCACAGCAAACGATGTTGATGAGGTGGTGTTATTATATCAGACTGGCCCCTTCTGTGAAGTAATGGCTGCCTCTGGGGGCGCACTGCGTACTGTAGCTTGCCGCAATCTGACTCTCGCCTCTGATTTAGTAATTGCTGTGGCAATGGAAAAATTATCCTACGGTCATGCTCAAGCTGATCTAATTGCTGGCGTAGTAAATTATAATGGCAAGAATGCCACTATAGAATTCAAGGTCCCCGAACCCGAAATCCAATCATGGTCAGCTTATAATATCGATGGTGAATCTTTAGGTACTGCTCGTCGCGTAGATTTAGCTGCATTGGCAGCTTTGCGTGGTGAAAGTATGCCTGATGACCCATTGCGCAGTTACTGCAAAAAAACCGGGGCAAAATATTGCTATGACGTTGATTGGGCTCATGTTGTTTCAAGAACTCATGGCGTACCAGTAATTTTTTTATCACGACCAACTTCAGTATTTCTTAAAACCGCTGATTTAACTTCACGTGAAGCTGAAAATAACTTTCGCCAAATCTTTGGCCGTGTGCCACAAAAAGACAGCTATTGGCGTATCTATATACTTGCTGATGGTAGTCAGTTGCTTATTGAAGCGAGCGAAACTAATGTCGCGGCTCGCTGGCGCGTCAACAAAACCGCGCCTTGGCAGAAACAAGATATTGGTCACGCTGAGGGCGGAACTAACCCGCCAACAGCTAACTTGTTAGCGGTTCTAGATATTCAACAAAACGGTATACCTTCGTTAGTGTTACGTCGCTCGGCTCATGAAAAAACTGAAAAAAATGATAATGAGCAAAATCAAAATGAAGAATTGCTACTCATGCAATTAGATCAAGGGCAAAATAAATTTGTTATAAAAAATCATTTAACTATTCATGAATATTAATATTTTGAATTACAAAATTCTTTATTAACATAGATTAAAATTGAAAGTCATAGTAAATAGTATTTACTATGAAAAACGCTCATTTGGCCTATATTTACTGCACTTCATTTATAGCTGCGGTATTTTTCTTGTTAATTGTCAACGTTTCTATTGCTCAGGCTTCACCAGAAAATAAATCATATAAAAAAAACACCAGTGCCACAGAGCTTAACAATTCAGCTTTGCGCCACCAGAGTTATTCTGACTGGCCCAAAATAAAAAGCAACATCCCGCTTGATAAAGCTATCGAAGCAAAAATCACTGACATCATCGCCAACATGACCTTGGCCCAAAAAATCGGGCAAATGGTGCAAGCCGATACTGCTAATATTAGCCCTGACGAAGTGCGCCAATATTATATAGGTTCAATACTATCTGGTGGTGATGCTTTTCCGGTTACGGGTAAGACTTCTTTGGTCACCGATTGGTTAAAATTTGCCGATGAATATTGGCAAGCATCAATGTCAACAGATGCAAAAGTCAAAATACCATTGCTCTATGGTATTGATGCAGTTCACGGTCACGCTCGCATTTTTGGCGCCACGGTTTTTCCACACAACATTGCTCTTGGCGCCACTCGCAATCCTGATTTGGTTCGTCGTATTGGTGTTGCTACAGCGATACAATTGCGTGCAACTGGCCATGATTGGACATTTGCTCCTTGCTTAGCTGTAGCACGCGATGACCGTTGGGGCCGCACTTATGAAAGTTTTTCTGAAGATCCCACAATAGCTCGTATATATGGTCAATATATGGTCGAGGGTCTGCAACAAAACATTGACGCAGCAAAAGTTAAAAATGGTGTGTGGTTTAAAGGGGTGATGGCAACCGCCAAACATTTTATCGGTGATGGCAATACCTTAGGTGGGATCGATCAAGGCATTAGCATCTTATCACCTATAGAAATGATAAATATACACGGGCAGGGATACTACGGTGCTCTAGCTGCCGGCGCGCAAAGTGTAATGGCCTCATACAGCAGTTGGGAAACCAAAAAATATAAAATTAATGAAGGCAAAGTACATGGCAGCAAATTATTGTTAACTAAAATTCTTAAAGAAAAAATGGGCTTTGACGGACTGCTAATTTCTGATTGGGATGCCATCGGTCAAGTAGAAGGTTGTACTAATAGTGATTGTGCGCGTGCGGTTAATGCTGGGCTTGATATGATTATGTTATCAAAAGATTATAAAGAATTCATTACCAATACCATCGCCCAAGTTAAAAATGGTGAAATACCCATAGCCCGTATTAACGATGCGGTTACTCGTATATTGCGGGTTAAATTACGCGCCGGGATATTTGCATTGCCTAAACCATCAAAGCGTTATTATGCGGGTGATCCATTACATTTAGTACACCATAAACTCGCGCGTGAAGCCGTAAAACAATCAATAGTACTATTAAAGAATAACAATCATACGCTACCACTAAAACGACAACAAAAAGTTTTAGTAGTCGGTAAAAATGCCAATAGTATTCCCAATCAATGCGGTGGTTGGACATTAACTTGGCAAAACACCAGTAATCGTAACGCTGACTTTCCAAACGGGACAACTATATTAGATGGAATTAAAAAAATCGTCGGCGTAAAAAATGTTACCTATAGTATTGAAGCAAAAAAGGTAGATGTACGTAACTATGATACGGTTATTGCAGTAATCGGAGAAACTCCCTATGCCGAAATGAAGGGGGATATTGGGTTTGGTGAAACACTCGAACATGCTGAACTATATCCTGAAGATATCGGAGTTTTACAGCGCGTTAGTGGCAAAGCCGTACCCGTAGTAACTATCTTTATCTCTGGCCGCCCATTGTATACCAATAAAGAAATTAATCACTCTGATGCTTTTATTGCTGCTTGGCTGCCAGGCACCGAAGGTGCTGCGGTAGCCGAAATGCTTTTTTATTACAACAAAGGGTCTGATGATTTCACTGGCAAACTTCCATTTTCTTGGCCCAAAAACGGGTGCCAAACACCATTAAATATTGGAGATAAAAATTACGACCCACTGTTTGCCTATAATTTTGGACTAAGTCTAAGTGATGATCAGCAGCTTGATAAACTTAAAGAATCTTCAACGGATGGCTGCTTTTGAATTTACCGCGTATTGATCGTCACATTCTGCTGCTTGAGGATAAGTGCCTGTATATTCTAGGTCACTCTCTTTAACCCATACGAGAATTGGAAAGTTTTTTTTCTTCAAACTTTCAGCTATTTTATCAAAGAATTGCACATTAATATAATTTTCACCCTGGTATTTTATTATTAAAGGTTCCCAGGTTAAGGATCTTACTAAAATACCCCTTCCATTTATCGTTCCTCTTGGAATTTCTGTCAAAGACTGTTTTACACTGTTAAACGCTGTTATTGTTGAATTATTTTTAAATAATTTTGTACCTTTCCTAAGCTTATATTCTTTACGACATGCTACATAGGTGACATTTGTCTCAACTCTTCCGACCATACTTAACGTAAAAAGTAAATTTGTTGACGAAATTCCCATTTTATTAACCTGCATGCCAATTCTATCTTTATTTATCGTCAAATATATAAATCTGTTGCGTCTAAAATTAATCGTAATCATTGACGTATACCACCTTGCAATACTATCAGAGCAGTCACGAAACCCAACCGTAAAGCAACAGCCATCCGCGTTGGGTACCTGCAGCGAGTTTAACAGCGCGCTTTTTTAACCTTTCGTTATGGAGGATAAGTGATGTCACAAGTGGTTAATACCAGCGATCTTTCTCTTACAGCCCACCAAGCTCAAGATTCACGTGGTAAACCCACCGTAGAAGTCGAATTAAGCTTAGGTGATATAAAAACAATTGGCGATGTACCGGCAGGTGCATCCAAGGGTGAAGATGAAGCCCAGACTGCCGCAGTGCCAGAGGCAATTAAAGCAGTACAAGAGGTGATATTGCCTTTGTTGCGTTCGGCCAAAGTCGATCTCTCATCTCATGCCAATTTAATAAAACTTGATCGTATGATGATCGCCAAAGGTGGCAATAATTTCCGTGATTTGCCCGCTAATGCAGTAGTACCGGTTTCACGTGCTTTATGGCGTGCTGCTGCCAAGCTCTCTGGGCTTGAACTTTATGCCTATATTCAAAAAAATGAACCTGAATCAATTAGCAGCGGTCGGGTACATTTCTATATGAATATTTTTAATGGTGGCTTGCATGCGCTTAAAAAAGACGCTGGTGAGCAACTTGGTAAAGATCGTATTGATATTCAAGAAATTATGGTTGTACCAGTAGCTGCAAAAACCTATGCAGAAGCCATGCAAATTGGTGAGCGCATCGATCAAGCTCTTAAAACGATTTTAACTAGTAAATTTGGCGCTGCAGCAGTTACCCGTGGTGATGAAGCTGGATTTACCGTTAAAGGCTTAGGTGATAGCACTGAAGCGATTGGTTATGTATTTCAAGCAATTAGCGACGCCGGCCTCAAACCAGGTGCCGACGTTAAACTTGCATTAGACGTTGCTGCAAGTTCATTTTATGACACTAAAAACAACACTTACCTGTTTCAAGGTAAATCGATCAGCACTGCTGAAATGATCAAATACTACATAGGTTTAGTAGAACAATATGCTGGTAAAATTCTCTCAATCGAAGACGGTCTTGCTGAAAACGATTGGGAAGGTTGGACACCGTGGACTGTAGAAATGAAAGAACGCGGTGTTGAGACTATTGGCGACGATCTTTTTGTTACCCAATTACCTCGCCTTGAAAAAGGTATCGATATTAAGGCTGCTTCGGCGATTTTGATTAAGGTTAATCAAAACGGCACTATGACTGGTACTCTTGATGTAATCAAGCGCTCAAAAACTGAAGGTATGGCTTATGTCGTCTCACATCGCTCGGGTGAAACCCTTGATGATACAATTGCTGATTTAGCCTATGCCACTGGCGCTTTTGGCCTTAAAACTGGCGATCCACAACCAGAAGCAGATTTCCCTGATAGTAAAACTTGGGTACGTCGTCGTAAATACCTGCGAATGATTGAGATCGAAAAACTTGATAATAATTAATCAAATAATTTTCGTTTTACTTTGATTTTATTTGAACATTAGTCCAAAAATAATTTCATTACTGTGCCTTACGTCTGCGTGAAAGTGTTGAGCATCTCGTGCAGGCGTGGCACAGTGTATGTATCTGTAATATAATTTTTTTTGGGGGTAGTATTGAGGTATTAGTTGCTTGGCGAGAGTATAAGAATGGCAAGTGAACGTCGCTCGAATTCACGAGTAAATGTTAAACTCTCGGTAAACATTCGCCTATCCGATGGACACTCATTATCTTCAAATCTTATTCGTAATATTAGTCTTGGCGGCGTGTTTATCGAAATGCCTGAACCCTTGGCATTTGGCACTGAAATTTATTTAGAATTTAAATTGCCAGAAACGCCAAGAATTCTAAACTGCAGTGGTTTTGTTGTATGGTCTTCTAAAACCAACCCTGAGCGTTGCCCTGGTAAAATCGGCATAGGGGTCCGTTTAATGGATATTAGCATCAATGAAATTCGTTTGTTACACGAGTTTATTGATGGGCAAGTTGCATAAACCTAAAAATTGGCGAAACCTTTAATTTAAATTGAAATATTACTTTTAGTTAGCCAACTTTCGGCATTTCTATGTGGCCCTTAAATTGAGCACCGTCTTCAATAACAACGCGTGGAGCTCTAATATCACCAATAACACGAGCATTTGCATGGATCTCAACTTTATCTGTAGCAACCATGTTGCCGCGCATTTCACCTTTGATAGTAATATTCTCAGTTTGAATATCCGCTAAGATAACCCCAGTCGATTCAATCACTAAATGCTTCTTTAGTGTAATTTCACCTTCGACGCGCCCCTCAATTATTAGATCTTCTTCACCGTGAAGCTCACCTTTGATGAACAAACCCTGCCCAATTACACCGGCCGTATCCATGTTTGCCATATTGTTTTTTTACCTCCGTGCCCCGGGGTTTTTTCGGTGCATTTTTTTTAATTACATGATGCCGAGGTCTAGACTAGAGTGCAAGCGCCTCGATCAAAGTTGCTTGCTAATTTTGTACGATATAAAGCTTAAATATCAGGGGGTGTCCCTAAATGTTGGACTTAAGAGATTAACGAAAGCCGCGTAAACGATGACCGCGCGCGCAGAAAAATCATGCTGAGGCTTGCTGGTGGCAAGTCGCAGGCAGGATTTTTACGAGTACGCGGTCGTAAGTAGCGGATTTCGTGAAGATCGACGGGAAACATTTTGGGACACCCCCTAATTAGCTGACTCTTGATCTCATCTCTGTAATTGATCGATTTTATTAGGCTTTACTGGATGCCCTCTTTCGAGGGCATGACGTAG
>JAFGEK010000032.1 GCA_016931625.1 Deltaproteobacteria bacterium
AGGGAATAGGGAATTTTAAGTGAGAGCTTATTCGAAATCGTCTCTATCATTCTCTCAAGAAAAGCAATTTTTGATCTTGCACCCGCTAATTAATTCAATAAAAAATAATTGGGCTAACCTTAGCATAATTGCTGGTTAATTATAGTCTATGCGCATTAATAAATGCGCAGGAGCAGTTAAAAAAAGCGGATTGAAAATTTGCTGGGTTTCGCTGTTAATCCTGACTTTTAACCGATCAGTTTTATTTTCGGCATTCATTTTTTGCGCTTTCTTGTTATGGTTATTTGAAGTCGATTAGGGTCACAAATATTATGCTTGATAGAAAAATTGATCTTTTGATTGGATGAATATTTCGATAACAAGATAGGTAAGCTTCCATGGCGTTCATTAGAATTCGAATACAAGTCAATTCATCAAGAGTTTATCCAGCCATGTGTGCAAATTAATTATCCTAACGATTACCTCTATACACGCTAGGTAGAAATTAAACATGTAACGGCACAGAAACATCATGACACAGTTGTTGCTTTTGAATATCCTCGTGCTGCTGGAGCCGACGGTGTCAGAGACTGACACCAATTCTTTACATCAATTCCCTTAAAAATCGTCACATGGTGTACCAAGACGTTCGCTGACATAAATTCCTAGTTCGTTATAAATGAGGGCATAATTTTCAGCTATGGGGACGGCGGTTAAATTTGTGCGTTTATTGCCACTAATCCATACGGATTCAAAACCATCAGGTCCAAGTACTAAACGTAAGCTACCATTACGAGTAGAAAAAATTTCACCGCGTGAGTCTGAAACCACATTTATCATGTGTTGCAATTTAAGATTACCTTTTGGTCCTATGTATAAGCGATAGTTTTTTTGGGTAGCTAAAGTATAGCCACGATCTACATAGTAATAAGTACCACGGTCATCACGAGTTAGTGCATGAGGCCTGCGATTATGTAATGGCGGTTTGAAAGTAGCGCTATATAACAACTGTGCAGCTTGGTTGGCTGATAATACTTCAAGGTCGGTTCGTCTAATATCACATTGAACAGCACATATTTTTTTCTTGGTATCAATTAATACACTACTATATGCGCGCAAATCCGTATCATTAAAATTTGTAGACTGTTGATTACTATAATTACGTGGTTCAAAAAACAAAGGCCCCGTTATGTTGGGGTTGCTTGGGTGCGGTATGCGATAAATAGTTTGTTTGTCTCCATAATATAAACGATATAATCTAAGAGTGTCTGGAGCAACCACTAAAAAATGTTTGGCTTGTTTATCTGTACAAACCATGGTTCTCTCTAAAGCTATTCTTTCTGCTAATGTTTTGCCATTACCCCATGGCAAGGTAATATCAGATTTAGGTACATTAGCTTGTGGTGTTAAAGCAATATTATAAAACTGCTCATGAATATAATCGGCAGCATTGGGTGCTTTAATGTTGGTAGCCCATGTTATCACACCATTAGCAGCTATGTTTAAATTCGTGGTTGCCGCAAATTCGCATTTAACTATTTTAACTTTTTGTGCAATAGTATTACGCGCAATTTCAGTTAAGCCACATAAAGAGGTCATAATTTCTAAAGGATAGCCACATAATTTGGCTACCCCGCTATTTTGTATGTAATTATCGTTAATAGATAGCCAATTAATTTCAGTAACAATTATAGTGCCACAAGCAATATTAAGTTGCTTAGTTAATTTTTGGATCTCGTCACTAATTTGATTTTGCTCTTGTTGGCGGTTAAAATTCATAAACTGTGAAATAGTGCCGTTGCTTAATTGGCGATTATATTCTGATAAGTAATCAGCAATATTTTTATCATTACTGTTTTCTTTTGTTGCAGCCTCATCAAATAATAAGCGATTACCTTCGCTAATGACACCAGGCGTATATAAAATTAAACGCTTACCTTCAAAAGTTTCTTGGATATGTAAAAAATAAGCAGGTTTGCCGTGCCATGTGGTTTTATAGCGAATTTTGTTAAGGGAATTATCTAATTCATATGGCAGAATTTTACCGTCAAGCTCGCTTGCTGAATTAGTAACCGCTATCAAATATTGGTCTTTTTTATTAAGTTCAAGAATAACAACTTTGATGCCATTATCACCTTTATAAACTTTGACCTCGTTAACCTTATAACGGTCATTTATTGCTGAATTAATAAAAGACTGAGTAAACAACAAAACCGCAGCTAAATAGTGAAACATTGCTTTTAAACCTTTATGTCAACGTCATAAACTGTTTTCAGCCCTGACGTGTGCTTTACACTATTCACTATTTAATAAAGCATTAACCGCCGGCCCACATTCGGGGTCATTAATATATTTACTTAGCGCATTTTTAATAATATTAAAACGTTTTGCATCAACTTCTAAGGCATAGCTGCGATCTTCAAAATTAAAGCTAAGCGCTATTTCACTAGTAGGGAAATTGGTTTGATTAGGAAAATTGATAGTTATTAAAGCATTTGCAGCTAACGGAATTTCAATCAAATTTAAACTAGCAGATTTATTATAAACAATAGCATCTACAGATAATTGAATATCATTTGGATTTAAAATTGATTTAAGTAAAATATCCATGCCATTTAGTATTGCATATTCAGCCATGGGATCTTGAAATGACTGAGTATTGTAAAAAGCTGTAAATAATAATGCGAGTAGTTTTATGTTATCACCTGAGTTGGCGGTAGAAGAGTCATCGTTTTGAGTATTGCTATTTAAAAAGTTAAATTTAATTATCTCATTAGATATTTCAGCATTTTTTATATTATACTGAAAATCTAATTGCAAATCGGCCTTGGTTAATTGATTTGTCAATGTTATTGAATAAGTATTGGTGATATCCTGCTGACTTTGCAAGTTATCTGCACCTTTTTGTTGATTAAATACAATGGCGCTTTGCTCGGCTTTACTCCAGTTATCTAATTTTATCGAATTGAGTTTTTGGTTTAAGTGTTTATAATAATCGCTACTATTTTCCCAATGAATATCGGTTTTAGTCGCAACATGACGCTTTTTATATTCGTTAATTAACGAATTAAGTACAACATTGAATGCCGGGTTATTACTAGTTACTTTTTTATGTTTGCTATTATAGTTAATTAACGCTCCGATTAGTGAATATAAATAGCTATCGCTAAGGTGATCACTTATCGTTAAAAAATTGTCAAAAGGATTCCAGCGTTTTGCTGTTGGATTAGTTATTAGATATTGAGGTGTAGTTAATTCTACTAGAAAAACTGATGTCGAAATATTGAAATGAATACCATTCGCATCAATCATTTTTATGATATGGTCACCATTGGGTGTGCTATAAGCCGTTAATTTAGCAATTTTATCTAAGTTAAATTCTTGTGTCGCTATAGTGCCCTCGGGTTTATTAGTTTTGTTATAAAAAGTTAGTTTAGATAATAGCTGTGCAGTTGTTGAACTACCATTGCCGCTAAGGATATCCTTACTCATAATATAATTATTGTAATATCCATTATTAAAATTTTTAGCAGGAGTTATCGCGGCAATGGCGTTTTGCATATGTGAATCTTTTTTGAGATAATCAACATCTGCCGAACTCATTATATTTTCAGGTGTTGTTTGTGATGGTTTAAGTAAAGCCTGTTTAATCATTTGATTAGTAACATTTGGTTTAAAAATGCCTAATGCTTTTAACGCATCGATTCGATCAAGGCCTACTTGCAAAGTAAAGCTAGGATTTTCTGAATTGTTAGAGACAACTTTGGTACATAAACATAAAAATAAAGCTTCGGCGACTGTTTTGGGGGCTTGTTTTAAAAAGTCTCTGCCATATACTATGGGTGATTCTTTAAATTTTAAAAATATTTCTTTTGCTAACTCTGCTAACTCGGGATCTATTGAATCATACAACTGCGGTAAAAAAATATACTTAAAATTAAATACATCATTTGGGTTTTGAGCTAATAAATTGTTTTGAGTGAGAAGGTCGACAAAATTATCAAAAGCTATAAGCAAAGCTTGTTCTGCTGGTAGTGTTTTTCCGCCAATAGTAAGACTATCAGGCAAATTATCATCAAAAAGAATGTTAACATTATTAGATCTATAAATATTTAAATCGCTAATAACCAAATAACCTAAATAGCTATCATTTAACTCAGCCATTACTATTTACCTTAGCAAATATTAGCTACATCTATTTCGTAGTTTCATTATGGTGTTTATCGGTACAAAATTAAGAAAGTTACCTAATTTTTTAGGTGCGCGACCAATTTTAGCTCTTAAATATTAGACATGATTACGAATAAGCTCACTTATAATTCTTAATTCCTAATTCTCTATTCTTTAAATCTTCATTTTATCTTTAAGTAAGGCGAGTTTAAACTGGGTATTTAAAGAACAGAGAATAGGGAACTGCCTTACTTGGCGCCAAACACTACTTTGTGTGTACTTAGTGTATGTTATCGCTTATTTATAATTTAGAGGGCTACGGTACTTTTAAGACTTTTGTGCGCGGGTAGCAGCACGACGACGACGTTTGGCAGCGGCAGCTTGTTTTTGTTTCTTTTTTACTGATGGTTTTACATAAAACTCATGACGACGTACGTCTTTAAGAATAGCCGCCGCTTCGACTTTTTTCTTGAAGCGTCGTAATAACTTGTCAATGCTCTCGCCATCGCGAGAAGTAACCATAGCCATATGTAAAATTCCTCCAAGCGTGAGTAAAAAATACTCGCGCAAAATCAAACAGCGTTAATACGCAAATTTCGCCATACTGCAAGTATTTAAAGCTAGATTATCAAAAATACTCAGCAATGAATTAGGGGGTGTCCCTAAAGGTCTCCCGTCGATCTTCACGAAATCCGCTACTTACGACCGCGTGCTCGTCAAAATCCTGCCTGCGACTTGCAGTAAGCAAGCCTCAGCATGATTTTGCTGTGCGCGCGGCCACCGTTTACGCGGCTTTCGTGAATCTCTCGGTCCAACATTCAGGGACACCCCCTAGTCAGTATTAATTATCATTTTGCAGCAATTTTAAACACATGCATTGGGATTGCCTTTGGATCGAGACGCACATAACCCTGCGGCCCCTCCCAACGATAAACTATATAGTTTATAAGGTCGCGCATATTATAAGCCCATGCACCCTGACGAAGTTCGTCTGGTATGGTGACAAAACCTTCTTGCAGGTGATGGGGATCAACATTAACAACGCAAATAATATGCTCATTACTGCCAGGAGTAATTTTAGCATAAGCAATAATTTGTGGGTTACTCACCGGCAAAAAGCGTAAATTATTAGCTAATTGTAAGGCGCGTTCTTTTTTACGAAGCTGATTAATTATTTTAACTAAATCAATAATATTACCTGGTTGCTGCCAATTACGAATACGAATTTCGTATTTTTCAGAATCAAGATACTCTTCGCTACCCTCATGCACAGCTTGGTTTTCGCATAACTCAAACCCACTATAAATACCGTAGGTTGGTGATAAAGTAGCTGCAAGTACTAATCGCGTAATAAATGCGGGGCGGCCACCTTTTTGTAAGATTTCATGAAGAATATCGGGGGTATTAGTAAAAAAGTTAGGTCGTAAGTAATGGCCTACATCTGAGAGAAATAACTCGGTGGCATATTCTTCAAGTTCGCTGCGAGTATTACGCCAAGTAAAATATGAGTACGATTGAGTAAAGCCAAGTTTGGCTAAACGACGCATACGTTTAGGCCGCGTAAATGCTTCTGCTAAAAAGAGTACATCAGGGTCTTGGCGATGAACTTCATTAATCAACCACTCCCAAAAACTATGGGCTTTGGTGTGGGGGTTATCGACGCGAAAAATTTTCACCCCATGTGAAATCCAAAAACGCAGGATTTCTAATAAACCATGATATAAACCTTCGCGGTCAATGGTTTCAAAATCAATAGGATAAATATCTTGATATTTTTTTGGCGGATTTTCGGCATATTTAATGGTGCCATCAGGGCGATGAGCAAACCACTGCGGATGTTCTTTAACCCAGGGATGATCGGGCGAGCATTGCACTGCAAAATCAAGAGCTATTTCAAGCCCTAATTGACGTGCAGTGGCGCAATAATGGTCAAAATCATCGATGGTGCCTAGATCTGGATGAACTGCATCATGTCCACCTGCTGATGAACCAATTGCCCAAGGACTACCAGGGTCATTGTCTTTGGCAGGTGAAGTGTTATTCTTGCCTTTGCGTGCGGTACTACCAATGGGATGAATAGGTGGCAAATATAATACGTTAAAACCCATTGCCGCTACTTGCGGTAAACGTTTTTCAGCTTCGCGAAAAGTTGCACTACGCTTTTTATCAGTACCACAAGAACGTGGAAATAATTCATACCACGAACCATAACGGGCGCGCTCGCGATCAACCCACAAAGGTAATTCAAAATCATAATATTCAGCATCAAAACGAGGGTCATGACGAGCCATAAATTCTACTAATCGTTTATCGCGAGCAATACTTAAACACTCGTCATCCGTATTGGCCTTGCGCCAGGCGTTAAAATAATTATTGAGCTCGGTTTTGGCTTTACCTTTTAAAGTAGCAAGGACTCGTTCGATGAGTGCCAAACCTTCAAGCAACTCGCTCTTTACAATATTACCGGCTGCCACCTTTTTTTCGATTTCATCGCGCCAAGAAGCAAATAAATCAGTCCAAGCAACTATTGTATAAACCCATGGACCTATAGAATCGACGTTAAAGCGCCCGTTCCAACGGTCATTTTTATCAAAGCTAGTAGTAAGTAGCGTTTCATTCCATTTTTGCTTACGATGCACCGAGCGCGGTCCACAAATTGCCGATATCTCACTGTTATCTACTTTACGCCATAAAACCGCGGCTTTTAAAATTTCATGACCATCTTTCCAAATATCAGCACCAACTTCTATTTGATCGCCTGTAACAACTTTAACTGCAAAACGACCATGATCGACACTTGGAGAAACATTTTCAATAACTATACGGGTTTGTTTAATAGCTACCATGATTTTTATCCGCGCTACATATAGGCTTTTTTACTTGTTACCAACTAATATAATTTTGCATCAATTAAGTGTGTTACTTTAATTTATGATTTTTCTCACACACTATTTCTTCGTACATGTTAAGAGTTTTGCGGGCAATTGAATTCCATGAAAAGTGGTCTTCAACACGTTTAAGCCCAGCACGACCCATACGATTAGCTAAGTCGCGGTCGCGTAGCACTTTATTAAGGGCTTTAGCAAGAACGTTAGGTTCTGCTGGCGGCACTAATAAACCAGTAACTTCAGGTATTACCACTTCGGGAATACCGCCGACAGAGCTTGCAACCACGGGTCGTTCGCAGGCCATTGCTTCAAGATTAATTATGCCGAATGGTTCATACACAGATGGACAACAAAATACTGAAGCGTTTGAATATAATTCGATATATTGATCTTCACGTAATAGGGTATTGATCCAAATGACCCGTGACTCTTGGGCAATTTTTGCAGCAACTTCAGCTTCTACCTCAGGAGTATCAGGGGCGCTGGTGCAGCATACTAGTTTTACTCCTGGTTCAACATCACGCATAGCATCGATAAGGTAGGTCATACCTTTTTGTCGTGAGGTGCGACCAACGAATAAAATATACGGTCCATCAATACCATAAGCCTTGCGAGTCATAACGCTGTCGCTGCGCTTCCAGGTATTAAGGTCAATACCGTTGTGAATGATTACAATACGTTTTTTATCTACATTAAATAGACTTAAAATTTCGTCACGTGAATTTTGCGATACTGCAATTATACGATCAGCGTTTTCTAATGCGACACGTTCGATCCAACTAGTTAGATGGTATGAACGACCAAGCTGCTCTTCTTTCCAGGGTCGCAAAGGTTCAAGCGAATGCACGGTGGCAACAAAAGGTACATCATAAAGCACCTTTGCCATATAGCCTGCCATGGCGGCATACCAGGTATGAGAATGCACAACATCTGAATCAATATGGTCTCGCACCATAGATAGATTAGTAGAAAACGTACCTAACGTTGGATTAAATCGCTTGTCATTTCCCTCCCACATACGATCCCAAGCTTGATAGCCAGTTACTTGTAACTGCTCATCATTATTTTTTTGATCACCAAAACAACGAACTTCTACAGTAGCCATTTCAGCGAGTTCACGTGATAAATTTTTTACGTGTACACCAGCACCACCATAAACATGAGGGGGAAATTCACGCGTAAATAAAGTTACTTTCATGCTTGTCCCCCAACGTGCCCAACTTGAATAACCTTGGCGTGCACACTTTTACCTGCTGTTATTTCTTGCGCTATTTCATCTTGGCTAACTCGGTAGTGAATTATTACATTTTTTTGAATGCGCGTCTTTGCTGGGATGCAGACTTCCATACCGATAACGCTTACTCCGCAACTAAGTGATTCTGGCAATTCTTCATTTGCTTGATTTGCGCTACCAGAGCCAACTAGTGTTTCTGCTCCAAATACGGCGCGTTTATCAGCAATTACTCCATCAAGGACAGCGCCGCTTTCAACAATGACATTATCCCATAAAATACTATTTGTTACTTTAGCGTCTGCAGCAATTTTAACCCCAGGAGATAAAATACTATTGTGCACACTGCCGGCAATAACGCAACCATTAGCAACTAACGAATTATCTACTTTGCAACCTGGCAAATAACGTGCTGGAGATGGTGGGGCGATTCGCCTAGCCATAACATTAGTACGCACCCCCCATTGACTAAGGTCGATTTTGGGTGGTGATCCGAGCAATGATTGATGAAATTGGTAATATTCATCAAGGGTACGTACATAACCCCAATCACCATGCCAGACGTAACCATACGCTCGTCGGTACGGTATCATACGTTTGAGAATTTCATATATTTGAAAAGTTGCGGCACCATTAACTCCTGCTACTGCTTTATGAAGCTCTTCAACTAAAACTTGGCGACGAAATACATAAACTGACATTGATGCTAAGTTTGAGCGGGGATACTCAGGTTTTTCGCTAAAACCAACAATTTCGCCAGCAGCATTCATCTCGCCAATACCAAAACGGCTAGCATCGCCGACAACTGGGGTGAAAGCTATGGTTAAATCAGCAGCTTTTTCTTTATGAAACGACAATAGTGGCCCATAATCCATTGAGTAGGCATGGTCACCAGAAACAGCAATTACGTCATCAGCAACGGTGCGTTCAATAAAATCAAGGTTTTGGTAAAGCGCGTCAGCCGGACCACGATACCAGGCATCACTTTCAGAGCCTAGGTAGGGTGGTAAAAAGCGCAAACCGCGAGCGGCACCTACAAGATCCCAGGCTAAACCGCTATCAACATGATCCATTAACGAGGCGGGACGATATTGACTAAGAATGCCAACTTGGCCGATGTCAGCATTAGCTAAATTAGTTAGCGCAAAATCAATAGTACGATAAACACCCCCGAAAACTACTGCCGATTTTGGGCGATGTTCGGTTAAAACTGACAATTCTTCTACACGAGCACCTGCCAGCACAATTCCTACGGTTTTTCGCATTCTGACTCCTTAAATCAGCACCTTTTTTGAAAAATAACCAATAGAACTCTAGACATGACCAAGCAGTCGTAGCAACTATCTACTATCGTTATCATGAAATATTAGTAATATCGGGTAATATATTACTAATTTTTATTATCCCTCTTGAGAATATACCCTGGTGTAAGCCATGATACATATTGTTATGAAGCCAAAATTAGCTCGAATTCTTATTTGCCTATTTTTTTTAACTCTTTGGGTTGACCAAACTGGCTGCAGTCTTAACAAAAATCGCCAACGCCGACAAAAACATGCGACTAGCGAAGATGACGAGGCAGGGGTTAGGCATATTACGACATTAGTGCGCGATTTTCAGCGTGCGCTTAGTGCGAAAAATTTTGACAAAGCTGCTGCGGATTTGTCTGAAGCAGAAAAAAGTGTAAAAAATGCCAGTGTTATAACCCGCGGGCATCCTGATTTTGAAGATATGGCAACTAAAGTCGCAACTTGCCGTCCGCGTCTTGAACAAGCAATAGAACGTGATCGTATTGAACGGCGTAATGCTGCAATTATGGACCTTATCAATCGTGGCAATCAGCTTATGCATCAGGGCAAAGTTATTTTAGGTGAGCTGGCTTCACGTGTTCCTCAAGATGAAGATATGAGCAATTTAAATGAGGTAATCGATGCTCTTGCAGCTATTGAAAAAGAAGGAGAATCGTTTCTTGATGATCAGCGATATAAAGATCACGCCAAGCAAAGAGATGAACTAACCAGCATTGTTATTGGCAGACGCCGACAAGCACAATGGCAAATTCAAACAACCAAAGCGGTTAGCAAAACGGTAAAAGAAGCTACCGATGCTATAACCAAAGCTCAAACAGCCACAAATACCAAAGAGAAAATTTCTTATTTGCATGAAGCTGCCGACGCTTTTGTGGCCTGCATTAATGCGCTTGGCGATGCAGAATCTCTTGGTGGCTATAATGCCAAATCAGTTTTAACCACTCGCTTAGGAACTATTGCTGCGGGTGAAACTAAAAAACGCTGTCTAGCAGGTAGTAATAAATTAAGGCTGCAAGCTGATCGTCTAGCTGTTAACCAACGTATTAGCAATATTGCTAATAATGTTGATAGCGCCATTGCCGGTTTAAATAAAACGGCTAATGCTGCCGATAAACTTACTGCTACAGAAGACGTCATTTTGGCGCTAGCAAAATGTCAAGCAGAGTTAGAAGCCATACCTCGCAATACTGCATATGATAAAAAGTATACAGTTAGTACAAAACTAGGCACTAAATTTAATGGCGATAAATTACAGCGCGCTTGTACTAATGAGCGCAAACGCCTGATTTTACGCCTTGGTAATCTTTCTTGGCGTAAACGTTTTGAAAGCATGCAAAAAGGATTAACTATAATTAAACAAAGAATTGATTTTGCTAATGCAACTAAAGATGCTGGTGCACAAATAAAACTTTGGCAGCAAGTAATTGAAAACCTTTCATCATGTGTTGAGTCTGCAAATTTATTAAAAACCGAGGCGCATGCTGACAAACGTTTTGTGCTTATTTCTTCTTTAGGAAAACTAAATGTTGAGGGGCTTAGTAAGCAATGTGAACGCCAACGCGAAAATGCAAAAAATAAACTCGCAAGTGCGATTAAGAACCAAAGCATTGAATCGTTTGTCAAGAACTGTAAGGCCGACGAAATAGCGATAGTTCAACGTGAAGGCGTGCCTACCCAAGTTATTCCAGTTGATGGCGGTCGTATTTTTGTTTACAGTAAAAAAGGCACTAGCAAAAAAAGTTTCAGTTTTAATGCTGCCGGTAAGTCAGTTAATTTTGGTGAAACATGGCAACAACATGTAATAAGTGTAGCTAATGAGGTGGCGCGAGTATTCAATAATGTGATGAAAGCTGCAGATGGTGTATCAGGTCTAGCGGCAAGTAAAGAAGCGATTACCGTATTAGATATTTGCAATGAGGCATTAACCGGTACTGAGCGCCATCCTGGTTACAAGGCAAAAGAAAAATTTGCCACGGTTCTCGGTAAAGTGACAGCAGTAAAACTGCGCAGTGCATGTGAGAAGCATCGACTTGAAATTGCTTCAACCATCCCCAAACTTACTTGGCTAGCTGAGGTTGAGCATATTCGTGATCGTGCAGTTGAAGCATATATGCAAGTTGAAGAAGCTAGTAGCAATCCTGATCCTAATAAACGCGTTAGCGCCAGCGGCGCAGCTTTAGGTAGCTATCGCGAATGCGTTGAGCGAGCTGAAGCTATGGCTAAAGCTCCCGATGCAGATAAAAAAGCAACAGTTAATGGACCTTTTGGCCCAGTTACCGTGTTAGGTTTAGCTAATGCCTGCAAGGACGAAATTGCTAACGCAAAAGCTACTCTTGATGCTGCAATTGCCGCACAAAAATTCGCCCATTTTCTTGAAAGTTGTAAAAGCGATGAAAGTGCTGTTGCACAGCGCGAGGGTATGCCATCACGTATTGAAAGTCTTGGCACAGGTCGTGTATTTATTTATTTGCCCGCGAATAAAAAAGAAAAAGCGAAGCGTTTTGCTTTCAATGCCAATGGTGCACGTGTTGATGAAGCCGCTCTGAGAGAATAGCTATAATAACTCGCAGTAATAACGCCTTAGTGTAAGAGTTATTTTAGAAATATTATACGAAAAAGTATTACTGGCACAGGTATTAGCGAGATTTATAAAAATTAAAAAAAGACAAATTTTGTCCTTTACGAAAATTCATAATAAAAAAAATAAAATAAATTGCACTACGATACATTTAGGGTAACGTGAGGTAACATCATGTAACTTCTATATATTTTTATATTTTACGTATGCCGTGATCTAATTTGAAAAAAGTTCTTTGTTGTCGGGCGCTTGACGTTTGTTTGGTTTCGCGCGACAAAATAAAATCATATTCAGGCCCCCCTGATTGGCGGTTGGCACCTCTAAAAAGACGAACTTGAGATTATTTATAAGTTCGTCAGCAGGTTGGGTATTCTTAGTAAAAAGCGCGCTTTGCTTCGCTCATTTATTAATAAAAATGGGCGAAGCGCGTGCATTTTGCATGGATAATCCTTATAGCATTTTCCGCTTGAAGTGATTGTAGCGAGAAGCGACCGATCGTTGCCGAAAATGGCGTCGAGACAATAAATCTATGGGCAACATTTCAAAACTTGGTAATATTGGATTTTCAGTAGCAAAAATATAATACCATCAAAGATCTTAATTGTTGCACTGCAGAATAAGATCAAAGGTAATGCTAACTAATTGATTTTACGTGTTATCATATTAATTAGGTACAAAAAGTGATATAGATTTACTAAATTACCGTTTTATCACCAATTGGTGTTCGCTCAGACATGCTTCGCGAACATATAAATAAAACAAGGCGTTATCCTTCACGCCAAGCAAGTAAAAGTACGTGCATAAATTCGCAAACGATGCTAAAGAAAATATCAACATAAATCTGAGTGGAT
>JAFGEK010000033.1 GCA_016931625.1 Deltaproteobacteria bacterium
ATCCCCGCGAACGCGGGGATCCAGCAATCCCAAAATTTAGCAAAAGGTCTAGACTCCCGCTTGCGCGGGAGTGACGGGAGTGGAAGCCTACGCGGGAGTGACGATGTAGTTTTTGGCCTTGACACCTTTGGCTACGACCAACGCAACCGCACAACCTATCAAGCGCGGCAATTACTCGGTATTAACTTTGCCTTAACTTACACATACGACAACGCCGACCGCCTATCTGCAACCTGTCCCTCCCGAAAATGGTAGGCCAATAGGCGTTTGTTTGCACAAATTCTTAACAAAGAAGGTGCGCTTGTTTCTGAACATCCGCCATTCGCTAATACTTTTGCGTCAAGTCATGCAATGCGCAATCGTTTTATTGCAGGTCAAACAAAGCATTTAGTTATTGCTGAAGCGGCTCTTGGCTCTGGCACTTTATCCACTGCACTTTATCCACTGCTAATTTTGCCCGTCGTTTTGGTACAGAAATTTGGGTTCCGCTAGTAGAAGTTGGTGGTGAGCGCTCTGGCATTGAATCGTTATTGGCTAGTGGGGTGGCAAAAGAACTCTCACAACCTAAAAAAATATTTATTTAATCATTTGATGAATGCCGCAAGCTTAATAAATTAATAACTAGTTAGCTTTAGTCGCCGAGCTTATGCATTTAAATTTTTGCGGATGTTTAGCAATTAAATTAATTGCATCTGCAGAGAATTGCTTGCCTAGTAACCCTAAAGTTTTAGCCACCAAAGACTGGTTGGCCTTTTGGTTATAATATACAAAGGCATTGCTGATATCACCTGAAGCTTCACTATTCATAGATGCCATCATTACAGGTGCAGAACATTCAGGATTAAACGTATTTAAATCTATGGTTTTAATCGCGTGATGCTTGCGCGTACGAAAGTGTACTTGTTTTTTGCCGATTTCATAAATAATTTGCCATTGCATAGGGCTTACGGAGTTAGTGTTTAGCCAACCAAGAATATCCCAAGCAGCGGCAATATTTTCAGGTTTTGCCTGCATGCCTTCAAGCACCAGTTTATATAGATCAATAAAGCGGTGATATTGTTTGGTGCTATTTTTCATGTCACGACGAGCCCAGGCATTATTACATTTTTGAATGGGCGAATTAGTCAGACCCAAAACCGTGTTTGCAAAACCACTAGTGGTTGTTTGCGTGTTACCATCAAGAAATTCAATGACCCCGCAAGTACCGCCAAGACTACATACAAAATAATGTAAATTCGCGTATACAGGCGCGACGCGCACTTTTTTAGCTAATTTTAAGGCATGTTCTGTAGACTTTGCTTGGTCGAGGATATATTGCACTAGGTTTAATTCGTTTACGACAGGCCGAGAATCAGGTTGCGAGTATTTAGTTTGCGGTAAAATTAGGGCTTCAACTACAATACCACGCTCGCTCATGCCTCCTATAGGAAACTCTCGTCCATATTGATTAAACGTAACGCTAGCGTAACGACTTTGCCAGGTGGCAGGTTTGTCTGTGGCCGAGAGCACTAAAGCTTGTTTTTGTACTCCGCGTTTATTGATAACAACCATACCTAACTCAGTATGCCACTCGTAACTTTTGCCAAGAATAGAGTTAGGAACAGCTTGCGGTTGTGGATTTTTTAAATCGAGCATGCGATGATCCGGCAACACAAAAGTGGCACACGGATAAGCTGAATTTGCTGATAACAAAAAAGCCAATATAATTACTATGCGCATGCGACCTAAAATAAGATCAGTAAGTGTAAAAGGTCAATGAAATGCATATAAGATGGCTAAAATATTTGTATTTTTTATCCCAAATTAATGATTATGTGTATGGCAAATAGCAGTGATATAATGTGCATTTAAAATTTAATAGACCGCCTATTTGACATTTAAGGAGATAACATGGGTATTGAGAATGTTAGTGACCGTCAACAGCAGATACTCGGCCCAAGTGCTACAGATAACACAGCATTATTGAAAAAACAGGCTGACCTACCAGGTAATTACGGCGTTTATGGTAGCGTTGTCTCGCATCTACCTAATTCTAAAACCTCGGCAAACTTATCAGCAAAAAATTCTACTAGTATTATTTATGGTTTGCAGCAAAACACTACTGGGGTTTCAACCTATACCCCTGTAAAATGGACAGCAGCAGATTCTACTGCAAGCATTTTTTCTCGGCTTGGTAATCACAGCGACCCTGAGGCTGTAGCTAACTTTTTAAAAAATGAAGATAATTACGCCACAGCAGAGTGGGAACTTAATCGCGCTTATGATTTTATTGAAATATGCAGAGTATATAAAGACGATCCAGCCTATTTACATCGCCTAACCAAGGCATTGGGGCAGGTCTATTAGCGCAAATAGCTAATCAAGCAGTTAATGTTGTTAGCAGAAATAACAATGAGTATTACAAAGAAAGCGCAACCGCTGATGCGATGATGTCATTGGCCACTACAATTAATGCCGCAGATTATTACCTGCAAAAAGATTTTGCCGAGATAGCTGGTAAAAATTATCCCAGCATTGGTATGATTTTAGGGCAACAAATTAGCGGCGAAAATAGTCTTACTGCAGTGCGTAGAGTATTTCTCGATACAATAAAAGAGGCGGCAACATCTGAACCTGAAAAGAGTTATTTTGCCGCGCAAATGGCTTGCCACGTAATTTCAGCAGATAGAACTCTAGCTGTAGAATATTTAAATAAATGGTATGATAACGGTTTATTACCGCTATTAACCAATGCGCTATATATGCCACCGCATAAATCTATATCAATGCTGCGTAACTCAAAGACGATGACCCCCGATGGTATCGAGCGCTTTTTTGGTATTGCAGCAACACTTACCTCTGCTGATGTAAAAAACCCTGATGAAGTAAAAGCGTTGCTGTTTCGCGAAGGCGCCTATGCATTAAAAAACTGTGCTTCTAATTGGCGACAACGAGATGGGTTAGTTGAAAATTTACAAGAGCTTTTTAACAGCGATGCGCTTACTATTGTTGATCTACTAGTTACTAATAAATCAAGCAATGCAGTTTTTGATATCACCAAAATAAGTGCGTTGGGTTTCTTTTTTGCGCATGCTGTTTTTGCAAGACCTGGCAACACTGAGACTTTAGCAACCATCAAACAAGCAATGGCTTATTTACGTACCGAGGCGCTTGACCCGGCAAATGACCCAAGTGCAACTAATACTCCTGAGCATCGTAACGAATGGTATGCAAAACGTATAGGCACATTGATAAGTTCGATGACCATTGGTTTTTGCAAAGCAACCGCTGATCTTACCAAAACTGAAAAACAACGTGAGGCAGCTATTAAGTTCTTATGCAGTATCATACAAGAAGCAGTACCAACACCTAAATTTTTTATGGCCTCAACAATCAAGTCAGTAGTATTTGATACTGCGCAGCAGATGATTTCTGCGTATGCAAGTAAAGATCTCAATGAGGCAAAAGTGCAAATGAAACAATTACTGGCAGTTTTTTACCAAGCAGTATTATGTGATATTGAAGAAAAAGATGAACAAAACGATACTTACGTTGAGCTGTCTATAAAAAATGAAGCAGTTTGGGAAAAGATGTTTTATGATGTTTATAATGGCTCATAAGTATTAAATTTATATCTCTATAAATTTATAAAACCCAGTTTTCATCTCAGTAGTAATTTTTAAAGTTAATGTCAATGACCATGTTGATAATGTCAAGATATAGCTTTACGCTGTTAACATTATGACACAAATTGAATCTACATCTATTCAAGAGATACAAGTAGCTTTTATGTTGCAACAACAAGCTTCTCGTTGCCATGAACCATCAAGTTAGGCTTTTAGAATTAAGCAATTGCGTAGCTTATTAGCAATTATGCTTGAAAACCAAGAACAATTATCCCAAGCGATTTCTGCAGATTATGGTGGTCGCTCGTTAATTGATAGCCGCCTTGGTGATCTGCTACCGACGGTAAATACAATTAAGCATTAGCTGTTGCATTTAAAAAAATGGATGCGTCAACGCAAGGCCAAACTTGTGTATTATTGTCGTCCTTCACGCGGTTATATCGTATCGCAACCTCATATTAAGTTCGTTTTGCACCGAGTTTTGCAGGGGCTTTACTAATCTAGATATAAGACCAGAACATGCAGTGCGAGCAGGTCTGATACCAAGTGAGTATGGTGATCCATTTGATCGTATGCTTATGGCGCAAAGCCACTTAGCCAATGCGACGCTTGTTACATGCGACCCACAGATTCACGAAATTCATCATAATTGCGTTTGGTAAATATATTTATAGCTTTTTAAAACGCTGGTTTGTTCATAAACAACATCAATCTAATGATTTAAACTAAATGATTCAATGAATCTTGGGGTATTAAATATATATAAATTAAATTCGGTGTTTGGCTAAAATTCGGCGTTTGGCACTTAAAATAACGCTGATTTCAAACACCGCCTATTGTTTTAATTCGATAATTGGTTTATATTGAACATCTTTCTAAATATTATGCTTATCTGCATACCAATAGGTGCAAATATGAACCAACAACAGCCTTCTTTACTGATATTCTTAATAATTCCAATATTATCAATTGCGACAATTGGATGTGGCAATAAAAATGAGCGCAAAGCTGAAGGTGGCGCTTGTGATAATAATAATGAATGCCTCTTTGAGCTTACCTGTGCTAATGGAGCATGCCGAAGTTATTGTTTGTCTGATAGTAACTGTATCGAGACAACACATCATTGCGACCAGGGTGTATGCCTTCCGGGTACTGCATCATTTGTAGCAACGGTCGTATACAGGCTAACGAGCAGTGCGATGATGGTAATAAAACTAACGGCGATGGTTGTTCTGCGATCTGCGAAATTGAACCTGGATGGAATTGTTTAAAACAAGCTCCTTTTACTTGCACTCCCATATGCGGTGATGGCCTATTACGTGGAAAAGAAGAATGTGACGATGGTAACTCTAACAACGATGATGGTTGTAGCTCAAAGTGCATCATCGAAGCCGACTGGTGGAAATGCAGTGATGAGCCCTCAATATGTCGGCTTAAATGTAACTTAGATTATGAGTGTCCAAATATTCCATATCCATCGATGACTAAAAGTCTGTCCTATAGTGCTGCCAACGGTGATGGGCAAACCAGCACCAACGATACCTTGTATCAATATAGCCTTTTGTACTATTATAATCATTGCTCTGACAATTATACTCAAGTTATTAATATCGGTCCCGACCATACTATAGGTGGTGGAGTTGGACAAAACAGGTACAATATAATGTTGACAATACTATTAAAGCTTATTTTATCCACGAGTTTCATGATTCACGCTACCCCAAACTATGGACATTAGAGAAGCAATACGACGCTGGTGCTAACGGTATAGTCGAATGGGGTGGTGGCGATGATATTCTACTTTCTTATTCTGTTGCCACCCATTACGAATAGTTGCTCATTATAAAATGGAAATATTAAATGGTTGCAAATTTAAATAATATTTTTGGTGCCTACATTTATTGATGTCTGGCATCCAACTACTTGGCTATAGCTCAAACAGAATTCGGTGCAGCAAAGTTAGGCAACACCCTTCGTGTTAAGCGACTTATTGATATAGCTACACGGATAGCCAAAAAAGCCGTCAGGTAAAATTACGCAGGTATTTGATAACCAAGCAGAGCGCGAAGGGGCCTAACGTTTCGTAGAAAGCCTGCATGTTAATCACCGAGCAATTGCTAACCGCGCTTTTGGAGCTACTGCTTTAATCGCCTTATGTGCTAGACTCAAAATTAAATACCTTGCCAGTATTGATAGAGATTTTGGCATTTATCGTACGCGAGAGAAAAAAGCTTTAGTAAACGTTTTTGGTCACAGCGCGTGATTTATTTTTTATCGACACTAAGCTTTGCTAATGTTTCGTTTATTTTTGTTTGTATCCCATCAATTAATTCTATTACATATTTATTCATATTATCTCTAGGCAAAGAATTTAATATTGTAATAGCATTATTTAATAGCTGTACTTTGTACTCTTTTTGATCATCTGCTAATAAATAAGAAAGATCCAAAAGATTTGCGGCAACCATAAATGCCGCATCCACTCTAAAATCTTTATCACTGAAAATAAATTTATAGTATGCAACCCGCACGGCTTCTTTTTGGTAAAGAATAGCCTTCTGGGTAAATATCTGCCGATCTGCCTCGTCTTCTGTAAACAGTGCTTTTATGCTTGCAAGAGTAGCGAATTCAGCTAGTTCGTTGGGATTTGAACGGTTATCTTTATAAAGGCCATCGAGAACAGATAGGGCAGTCTGCTTATCGGTTATCTCGCCATTAATCAGTGAGTACTTGCGCATTCTTACCATTCTAGGATCTTGCGCAATATTCATTTCTACTTGGTCTATGGGCAGCTTTTGCTTTTCATTGTAATTAGCAATTTGTCTTTTCACCCCGCTTAGCCTTGCAGCTACTTGAGGATGCAAAGCATTTTTTGGATCAGTATAATCATTAATGGTTTTTTGGAATGAAGTATTCTTAATGCAGCTTGTCGAGGCATTTTCATAAAAGCTGGCATCAGAAAACGAAATGCCTTTTTTGTTATTGGTAATCTCTTCGCCTAAGACATTTACTGACGGCACCCCTTGCGCGACATTGTTCTTAAGCGCGGTTAAACTTAACGGAATATTATAATTTTTACCTGTGCTCGTTATCGCCATGGCACTACTCCATTTTGCTTATTTATTTCTTATTTTTAAGCTCTTTGAGCGGAGGCGAGCATTTAATACCCAAGGTATCATTAGGAAATAGTTGCTTATAGCTTTTTAGCTTGGCTATATCTTGATTAGAAATTTTATCTAGCGAATTATGCTGAGCGATAAGAATTGGAATTGCTACTTGTGCAGCATTTATAAGGGCATGGGAGACACCGGGCGATTTTAATTGCTGATCGAAAAAAGCTGCTAAATTTATAAGCTCAACTATATTAGAATATAGCTCTTGTTTATTATTAATGTTCTTTAAATATTCACGCAAACCCTTCGTGCTCTTTGCATCAATGGCATATGGCTCATTTTTACCACGAGTTAGACTAGGCATGACTACATTTACGATTGGGTGAAACTTGTCGGTGATTTCTTCTGGAATTGCACTCATGATTACTTATAGCAGAGTCACTTGGTATTTTGCTTATAAATTTTTTCGTATTGCTCACGTACCATATTATCAGTAACTGCATTTTTGGCACAGTCTCTATCGGTAGTGAGTATAGTTTCTAATAGCATTTTATAATCTTTAGCCTCTTGGGTGAGCTCGCCCTTTTCAGTTTTCTTCGACATATTTTGTAGCCAAGCTAAGTTTTTATTCATAGCAAAATAATTTATGGTGCTTTGATCTTTCTCAGGATCTGATTTAGCGTTTGAGCGCAAAATAGATGACCAGTTCCAATAAGAGTTATATATTGAAATTACTTCGGCAGCGCTAAATCTACCTTTGGCAGCTTGTATAACAGAGTTTTTGAAAGAATTATGTATTGTTTGCGCTTCTGCTTCAATAGCTGCATGGTTACATTTAGGAATAGGTGGCATTTAATTTTTCCTTTTAGGCTTTAATATGTTACAAAACCGGCAACTTTATTGCCAGTATTTATCGGTAACTCTATCATTTAGTTGTTGGTATTTTATAAAAAACTTATTACCGATCGGAGATTTACAAGATCATTTTTCTCATACCCGCTAACATGGCGATTTAATTAACCTTTGCAAGTTTTAACCACAGTCAGGTCATGTCGTTAACTGGCGTTAACAATATAAACTAAAGTGCTTGTCAAACCTGTTATTTCTAAATATCTCTGTTTA
>JAFGEK010000034.1 GCA_016931625.1 Deltaproteobacteria bacterium
AATCGGTATTGTTTCAGCAGTGATTTCAATAGCCTGCATATTAGTAATATTGGCTTTATCGAGTTTAAATCTGCGGTAATTTGTAGAAAAAATTAAAATCCCATCTTTGGTTAAAAGCCTTACTGCATTATTAATTAATTGAGAATGATCACGTTGGATATCAAGAGTGCCATCCATACGTTTTGAACTCGAAAAAGTTGGGGGATCGAGCAAGATAAGTCCATAGCGATTTTGATTGTTTTCTAACCAAACGCGACAGTCAGCTTGGATGAATTTATGTTGTCGGCCTTCAAAACCGTTGAGATGTAGATTACGTTCTGCCCAGGATAAATAAGTTTTTGAGAGATCAACACTTGTAGTACTACGTGCAGCTCCAAGTGCAGCATATACAGTTGCGCTACCTGTATAAGCGAATAAATTTAAAAAATCACACCCTTTTGCAAGTTCGCCGATTAAACGTCTAATTAAACGACTATCTAAAAATAAACCAGTATCAAGATAATCAGTCAGGTTAACCAAGAATTTGCACTGGCCTTCTTGAATATTGATTAATTTATTTAGGTTATTTAGTTTTTCATAAAGTTCACCAGGTTTTTGGCGTCGTCTAGTTTTTATTACGATATGATTAAGTGGTATTTGGGTCACCGATTGTACGGTGTTTTTTAATATCATAAGACGTTGCCGTGCTCGTTCTTTATCAATATGGGCTGGCGGAGCATATTCTTGTAGAACTATATGGTTATTATATCGATCAATAGCAGCAGCAAATTCCGGAAGGTCCGCATCATAGATTCGATAACAATCAATTTTTTCACGCGATGCCCAACGCTCTAAACGACGCAAGTTTTTATGTAAACGATTAGCTAACGCTTCATCGATTTTTGGGGATTTGTTAATTTGCAAAATTTTATCTTTAGGTGAATGAATATCACAATGAAGTAATTGGCAAGAAAGCGCACCATTCATAAGAGTATTAGTGCGTTTTGCGGTTAAGCCCAAAGATTTAGCTAGTACAATTGAGCTTGTTAATACATGAGCGCTCCAGTTACCAAAGCGAGATTTTAGTGTTTGGCCAAAGTCCTTATAAAGCTGCTGTAATTGATCTTCATCACCAAGACGTTCACCATATGGCGGATTAACAACTATCATGCCTGGTTTAGTTGCTGTTGCTGAGATAAATAAATCAGTAAATGGTTTAACGCTAAATTGTATAAGCTGAGATACTTTAGCACGAACAGCATTATCGCGCGCTGCGCTTATAGTAGCGGCATTAATATCAGAACCTTGAATAATACCAGTATAATTATGCTTTTTCTGATCATTGGCTTCTTTTAGCAAATGGTTCCATATATCATGCTTGTGACCGCGCCATCCTAAAAAGCCAAAGTGTTTTCGTGTCAGTTGAGGAGCACGATTTAATGCGATTAAAGCCGCTTCGATAAGTAAAGTACCTGAGCCACACATGGGATCGATTAATGGTTTTTGTTCATCTGCTGCTTGCGGCCAACGTGAACGTAATAATACTGCAGCAGCTAAGGTTTCACGCATAGGAGCAGTGGTAGAATCAAGACGATAACCTCGTCGATGCAAACTTGCCCCACTCATATCTATAGCTACAGTGGCATTACTATTTTCTAGGCGAACATTTATTCTTAGCTTAGGAGTAATACGGTCAATATCAGGTCGGCGTCCAAAAATATCACGTAGCTTGTCGACAATGGCGTCTTTGATTTTTTGAGCGCCAAAATGAGTATGACTAATAGCAGAATCGCGCTCACTGAAATCGACCGCCAAAGTATCATCAGGACCGAGATGTTTTTGCCAATCGATTGCATAGATTGCATCATAAAGCGTCGCTACAGAATCAGTGGAAAAAGTCGTGATCGGTAGTAAAACGCGACTGGCGACGCGTGACCATAAACAAGTACGATAGATAACTTCAAGAGAACCGCAAGCATGCACTACAGCTCGCCCGGGTTTTATTGCGTGAGCGCCAAAATTTTGCAATTCGGCTGCTACGAGATCTTCGATAGCTAATGCCGAGGTAACGACGAAATTATATTCATTCACAATCTTACTATTGGCATAGATGTATATAATTGCGATAGGTAAAACAGTATCTAGGTAGCGATTTGTCAAACTTGGACGTTAGCAAAGCTTGACATATGTGCCACTTTACCATTCACAATACTGCTGCCTTTATGCATGATTAAAAGATACCAAACATATTTGTAGATAAGTAGGGTTACCCCCTAGTTTTTAAAAAATTAATTTTGTTCGATTTGTTTCATGAAATCATCAAGGGTTTTACCGGGCTCGTCGTGAAAAGTATTTTTGTTGATTGAAAAATTTATTATTCGATCAAGACGAAAGTTGCGAAAAGCACCACGTAATTCACACCAAGCGGTAAGTAGCCAATGTGGTATCATGAAGGCCAAAAATAAAGGTCTAACCTTACGTTTTGAACGTGCCCCATCTTGCCGCTGATAAATTAAATTTACAAAATTATGTGTTTCTATAGCGCTATGCAACACTTTAAAAAGTTCAGGTTTGGGGCGTGCAATATTAAATGATAGCGCAAACAAGCGCGAATTGACTAATCGCGATTTCATGATCTCTGGTAGTACTGCTTCTATTTTTGCTAAGGCACTGGTGGCAGATTCGGTTAGTTGCACATCAGAGTAGGCAGCCACCATGCGTGCACCTAAAACCAAAGCTTCTGTTTCGCTAGCAGAAAACATTAACGGTGGTATGTCAAAGCCCTTATCAAGAGCATAACCAATGCCAGCTTCAGCACGAATGGGCACACTAGAACGACTAAGGTCGGCTAAATCGCGATAAATGGTTCGTACTGATACACTTAAACGATTGGCCAATTGCTCAGCGGTAACGGCTGATCGTTTACTGCGACGTAAAAATTCGACAATCTGAAATAAACGATCAGCGCGACGCATGATTATTCTTTTTTTGCAGCACTGCCTGGGCAAACAAGACGCATTTTGCATTCTTTACAATCACGAACATGCATTGCGCCTGAAATTACCAAGGTTAAAGTAAATGATAGCAGATAAGGTAGTTCTGTACGAAATGTTGTTAGGTTGAGTATCAATGACAATATAAAAGTGAATATTGGTAACACCAAAACTGAAAACCAAAAAAATGAAGCTAATTTACTTTTGGTTGGCATTGGGGTTTCAGATTTTTTAACTACTAGGGCAGCCGGCTTACCCCAACCGCAATGGCACCATTTATCGTAATAATAGCAATGACTACAGAGATGACGCCGCAGTACATATCCTAACATAACTAAACAATAAACAATAAAGGCAATAGTTAGTAATGGAAAATTAAAAAGCCAAAAATTACGCATTAGTGTGGCAGCTAAAACAAATTGTGCAATCACCACTATATTTTCGGCAATAATCGATAATGCCGAATAATTTTCACGGCCATCACAGATGTGGCAGTTATGGTTGATTTTTAAAGATGACATTGAATTTATCCTTATCTATTTAAAATATTTCTTAAATTCGCCAGAAGGTTCAATAGGGGTGCAAAAATATAAAGTCACCCCAATAGGGTCTTGAATAGCAAAACTGCGATCTCCCCATGGTTTATCAGAAAGCGGCTGAAATATTATAGCACCATCAGCAATTAATCTTTTATATTCAGCATCAACATCTGTTACATCAAATCCGAGAAACAGGCCACTGTTGTAGATAGCTTGGCCTGGTTGTGGTTTCATAAAACCAACTTCAAGATCTGAGTTGGTTTTATGTTTTAATGCTAAATACTCTGGGTGGTCAAAGGTTACCGAAAAATTTAAAAGTTTCGTGTAAAATTCTTTAACCTTTTCTAGCTGTTCTGTAATTATAATGGGAATAGTTTTGTTATAACGCACAACGGTTCTCCTTGTTTGGAGATTCATGTATATTTGAGACCTACTGACAGCATTATGTCAGTAGAGATTTTGGATATTGTAATTTATTAGTTGCGCGGTTCAAAGCGTTTTAAATAATCAGAAGTTGCTGCTTCTAAGCCTACATCACTACCAGCACGTTCAGAAAGAAACCATTTATGCTCAAGCAACTGACAGTATAATTCAGCAGGCATACCGCGTTTGCCAACCAATGGTGCTAGATGCTGGGCTGTTGGTTTATAACGTTCATTAAGCCAGCGATATCCCGCAATGCTTAGAGGAATGTTACGACCTTCGGTGCGAATTAGTGTCGCGCGTAACTCATGAATTTCATTAACCATAACTTCAGCTTGGCGGTCTTCTGCAACTAAACCTGTGAGATTATGCAACAAATGACGATAATAATCACGATCAGTTACGATAGTGCGCATGCGTAAACGGCTACCATCACCTGTTGCTTCAAGTTCAACTTCGCCAACCGAAAAACCTAAAGCATTAAGAGCGCGAATGCGGTCATGAATACGCCAGCTTTCATCAGGGGTCATGAGTACTTCACGATTAATCTCATTCCATAATCGTGTGTAACGGCGTCTTATCTCGGGTCCAGTTTCATAAAGGTCGAACATTGAGGCGAGCTGTGAAAAAGCCGCCACATCTGCAAGCTCGCCTGTTACATTCTCTTCAAGAATAATTAAATCATGTTCACGCTGACCATCGCTGAGAGTTTCATGGGTTTCAGAGGTTTCAGCATCAACTAAGTAGGCTTGCAGTTGTCCAGCATCGCGGCGAAATAAGGTATTTGATAAAGAAAAATCTCCCCAAAAGAAACCAGCTAAATGCAAACGTACAAGCAGAGCGGCTATGGAATCAAGAAGTCGGGTACGATAACGTTCAAGACCGGGGTTTTGAAATAAAGTGCGATAAGGCAGCGAGTCATCTAAAAAGCGAGTAATCAGGATACTAGTTTCGCCTTCTTCAGTAATTACACGAGCGTGACCAGCCGGAACAACTGCAGGCAAGCCATTTTCTTCAAGCCAACGCAAAGCTTCATATTCGCGTTTGCTTACCTCAGGTGGTAATTCTTTAATGGCATAAATTGCATTCTTATATTGAGTAAATAAAACCGTATGCCGTGATATACCACGCTCAACCTCGATTAAGCGGTTGCAGTGTTCAGACCACCTGGCTAAAGGCTGTGACCAAGGCAAATCTAAAAAGTCTGGGTGTTCAGGACTTACTTGCAGTGCTGTTAAGCCATATTTTTCAGTCACAATTTACTTCCTTTACAATGTGAGATTTGTAATTAAAATTAATGCTGCTATTAAAGATATTGCACTTTTACTGACAGCTTTGCAGCTTATTTATACGCGCTACTTCATTAAATTGATAGATGACAATTAACCATTAATAAATAATAACACTGAATGATTCAGACTTTAAAGACATGTCCTATACACTACTAGTTATAAAAATAGGCTAAGTCATTACGGACAATCTATCTCTGGGCAATAACTTGCATCCCCCTCTTGTGAATTACCAGCAGGCCATTGTGCCAATTCTATTTGATAGAATGTGCGCATATGCGCCACATTCCAGCATTCAATAGCAGTGATTGGACCAAGCGCAGTAAAATCACCACCAATAAAAGTAGTTTCACCGCGGCCAATCCCATCTTTATACCAACAGGTGTCGAGAATTAAATTTTCAATAGCGCTAGTAGTTTTTTCAAAATCATCTTTAACATTTATATACATAGCAACACGACCATTTTCATTGCGGTCATAGTGGTAAGTTGCTTCGATTGCGACATGGTCATCTATCGCTGGTTTGTTTACTTCAAGATCAATAGTTTTAGTATCAAGCGAATCGTCGATATTATAGCTAATATTGAGCACACCACGATCGGCTGGGTCACCGAGACCAATAGTATATGAAGTTTCTAAATCAAGAACAAAGTCACCAACACCTGTGCGTGCACTAGTAGAGCCCGGCGTAGGTACATAACTGCCATAAAGAATTGCATACATACCACCGGCAAATGTTTGTTCGCA
The DNA here is from genome assembly GCA_016931625.1 of Deltaproteobacteria bacterium. Lineage (NCBI taxonomy): Bacteria > Pseudomonadati > Myxococcota > Myxococcia > Deltaproteobacteria bacterium. The sequence goes on from JAFGEK010000034.1 coordinate 5,971, forward strand.
TGTAGGTTGTTCATCTGTTACTTCTTCATCACGACCTGCATGTAAACAATAGGTGTAGCGCATGGTGCCATCAGCTTGCTCGCTACGATTGATTTTAAAACGAACAGTTATCCCTTTATTGTCAATATTTTTTATGGGCCCCCAAATCCTACTATTGTTGGTTCTTTTGGTAGGTGGGTAGCTACGTGCAAAACTATCAACAAAATCGAGAACTGATGCCACACCTGGATTGATGTTGTCAGCATTTTCAGAAGCTTGTTTATATGCATCTGCTGGTGCGCCGATAAGGGCATTTGCTTGATTGGTATTAGCCATTGGTACATCAACTTTTACATCTTTACTTTTTGGTACTGCCGCCAAAAATACGAGATCAAGATTTGATAATACACCACAAGCATTACAGGTAATTGCTATAACAATACTCATGGCAATAGGAGCCATAATTTGGCCGACCTTATTAAAAATATTTAAAATTTGTCGTTTCATCGTAAATCCACCGCTAGATATAGACCCGCATCAAGGTAGGCGAGTGATTGAGTCTCATCGCTTTCAAAATACATGTAGTGTCCATAAACATTAGCCCCAGCACTAATCGCCTCAGTAAAACGAAAGGCCATACCAACACCAAGCCCAGGAGTCAGCGTGGCGAAATTTTGAGGTGGTAGAAAGTTTTCTATAAATTTTCGATTAACTAAAATCATCCCTAAGCGACCACTGGTGTTTAAAGTTAACCATTCGTTTATGGGATATTCATATAAAAGTGCTAAACCTAAAGTTAATTCAGTTACCTCAACATTATAATTTAGTTTGCCTAAAGAACGGTCATTGATAGTAAGTGAGCGATTGCCACTGCTGCCTATACCCGCATCAATTTTAAGCCCAAGATGGCGTCTTAATAAATTTGTTAAAGCAAGTTCTAATTTTACAGTGCCTAGATTGGGCAAATATTCTGAGCGTATAGGTGCTGATAAAAAAGTTTGCGTGCCAAGCATCGCTATCAATCTTACGCCGAGTCGCCCTTGACGAATTTCTTCAATGGTTATCACCGCGCCCTTGGCATAGTCATCAGCTAGCGCCAGGCGTTGCATGCCTACAAGTGTAACTTTGGTTGTGCCCTTACCATGAATGTGAATATTTTTAAGCAAAACATGGTCAAGCTCACGTTTTTTTAAAATATAGTCACCATCATCAACAGCGAGACGAACCTCTTCACCAACACTTTTTTCTAATTCAGCAGTTACAGTGCGATGTGCATTATCAAAGAGCACAAAACTGCCAAATAGTTGCTCAGGGAATAATAAGATATGTGAGGCGGTATCTTGACGGGTTAATACAACGTCACCTGCACCACGCATATTAAAGCGAAAAGTCGGATGTTGAATACCTCCGCGACTAGCCACTGTGCGTGCGACAGTTGCACTATAGGCATATGCATAAGCTTCAGAAAGAGTAACGAGCGCATCATTGTTACTATCGGCAGCACCACGAAGGCCACTGGTTATAAAATGAGTGAAGAAAGAACCTTGAATATCATCGGCTTCTTGAGCGTCTTCATTTTCACTTGAAGCACTGATTAGTACTTGTCCAGTTTGCATAGCAGAGTGATCAACTGAAATAGTAATAGGCTGTGAACGAGTAGCACCTTTGAGTAACGTTATACCACCAGCACGACATGCATCTAATAGTGCGACTTGTAATTTTGCCCCCGTAGCTTCTAGTAGTTGTTTTAGTTCAACTAAGGGCAGTTGAGAGTTGCCCAAACGTAATGCACCGTCTTTGGCGTGTCCTGAATAGTAAAAGAGAAATAGGGCAGAGGTATTTGATTTTTCTTGTTGTTGCTTAAGTAGTTTGCGTACTTTGGTAAAGTTTTTACGAAGTTGCTCTACGTTTTGCCCAAGACTAACAATGATATCTTCTTTAGCAAAACCACCAAGGTTTTGCAGAACTTCTTGCATCCGATAAAGATCATTAGCAGTGTAGCGTAAAGGAGTTAAATCCTCACCACCAAAGGGATGGGCAACTAAGAAAGCAACACGGCGTTCGCGGGCATGGTTTGATGAAATTGCGGCATGCGAGATAGTACTTGCCAATAAGAGTATTAAGACTGATACCACAATTTTGAAACCAATACTTTTCATTTTTTTATCAACCAAAATGATGCTTGTTTGACATCATTAGGTAAATTTAATTGACGCGCTTGATTAGGTGAAGATTCATTTAAGGTATTTTGTGCAGCTTTTAAAATAATATCTATTGGTAATGGTTGGGTGGCAAAAACGGCAATAAATTCTTCGCGCCCATGAGTCGAATCTAAGGTGAGTGCAAATGGCAAGGTCTCTGATATATCGGATGTAATTGGTGTCAATTGCTCACCTTGCTCTGGCCAATAACGCAAGACGTTGCCTAGACCATCAATACCAATGATTGCCATGTAAGAAAAATTACCGACATTATAGTAAAGCTGTACTTTAGTGCCAGCAGCAACGATTTCTCCTGCGGTGGCAGGTCGCGATTTTTTATTTGGTTCTTGAATATGCGCTGATAGTGAAATGCTAGAACCTTTAAGGTGCGTTTGAGAATTTATATCTGTACTAACGATTGTAGTACCATTATTGGCAACATTATTATCATTTTGCATGCGATCGCTATTAACAAATAAAATAAAAACAGCAGTAGCACTTGCGGCTAAGGTTAATGATGGCCACCAGGTGCGAATATTAAAAAGGCGTTTTATAGATAATTTTTGTTGATTAATAGCTAATCGTTTTTCATGTTCAACGACAAAAGAACTATACGGAATCTCATTAGTAAAATTTTGTATATCATTTTTTAGATCATTAAGTTGTTCTGCTAATTTCGGATTTTCTGCTAGAGCATGTTCTAGCTCTTGACGTTCAGTATCTGACAGTTCACCAGATAAGTATTGCTCAAGCATAAAACGACTAAATTTGGGCCGATTCATGTTAATGACCTCAACCTATTAGACACAATTAAAACCAAAATCCGAAAATAAATGTGATCTAACGCACATTTTTAATATCGAATTATTACCGACCAAAAGGCTTTGTTTGCATTTAACCTTAAGCATTAAGATTTCTCGTCATTTATTAAATTATCGAAAACTATATCACTATCAATTAACTTTAATTCACGTTGTGCAATCATTAAAAAACGTTGCAGACGTTTACGTAAAGTTGGTTCAGAACAACCGCATGCAGCAGCAGCCTCTTCTTGTTTCATTTCGTCTACATAATAATAAATTGCGGCTTGTTGGATATCTGGTTCTAATTTATCTAAGATAGTATGAATAATTTCGCGGCGTTCAAGTTGATCAGTATCCGAAATACGTGAATTTGCGTCGACTTTTACGGTTTGTTGATAGCGGTCATGCCAGACGGCACGTTTTGTACGTAACAGATTAAGGCAGTAGTTGGTGGTAATTTTTACAACCCAGGTTAATAAAGATGCATTTCCCTTATAACTATTATATTTCTCACATACTTTAATGAATACTTCATGCATAGCGTCATGCGCTTCATAATCATTTTGCAGAAAATATTGGCAACGACGATATATGGCACGCCCATAGCGAATATAAAGGTCGTGAATATCGGGTTGGGCGGCATCCATATACCTCATTGTTACCTGCAATAAATAAAATGCAAGAACCCCGTAGATAATTAACACCTACGGGGTTCAATTAGGTTACTTTTATTTATAAAAAGCTTAATGTTTTGCTGGCAAACTAGTGTCTGCAAAAACACAATCGGCAAGCTCACCAATGAGGCGATTTTGATCAACAAAATCTGGATCGATGGTAGCGTATACTAAAGTAAACTTACTATCCCAACATTCACTAGCGGTAATTATTTCGGCAATTTTAGGTAAGTCACCACCACTAATTCTAACGTCTGAGCGGCCAGCCCCAGTTGCGTCCCAGCGTGACCGAACTTCAAAACGTTCATTAACTGCAGGAACAATAGCGCCTTCTTGTAAATCATTGTTAGCTGAAAACTGAAAATTTCCTGAACCATCTACAAAGCGGTCATAATAATATTGGGCATCATCGATAAGTTCATCGGGGTCTTCGCAAGTACTGAACGAAATGAAACCTACTTCTAGTTTTTGTGGTTCAGTCGCAGTATCATATGAAACATCAAGTTTACCTGTACCACAATTGCGTCCATCAGCAACACCCCAGTTGTCAACAAATAAGGTCATCGTTCCAAAACCATCATTAACCCCAGATGTTTTATCTGCCGTACCACTAATAAGATTTTGGTAACTATCTTCGTTTTCCGGAAGGTTTTTATTTCTAAATGCTAAAGTATAACTATAAATATTAGGTGATTGTTCTATTACTACTAAGCGATACAAACTGGGGTTAAGCGCGTCGCCATCATCCCCAGGCCCCCAAATGGCCTTATTACCGTCAATAGTAGTTGGTGGCAGGGCAATAATATCTTCGAGAATGCTGAATATGCCAACTATTAACACATTAACTGATAAGGTTATCGCACGTGTTAAGGTATAGTATTCGCTTCGTTCGCCTATGGTTAATGCATTGTGATTTTGGCTTTCGGGAGTTTGAATGGTTATCGCTTCACGACTAGGGATAGCACTGCTGAAATTATTGGTTTTTTCCTCTTCTTCTTTGCAGGCAACGCTAGCCAAGATTGATACTAATAAAATGCCATATTTAACTTTCATTTTGGTCTCCTTTAAGAACAAAAGTGATTTTTTCTCGTCACTGCTCAATAGACACGGCAAAAAGAAATTAACGAAAATAAAAATTAATAGCTGGCGCGATTATGGCAATGATGTGTTATGGGTATAGTGATTATGGGGTCAGTAAAAAGAAAAACCATGGCCACGATAAAGCCAGATATTATTATCGAGGGTGCTATCGAGCGAATTACCTACAGCAATGAAGATACAGCTTGGTCGGTCATTAAACTGCAAGTAGCAGGTTGTTTTGAGCCGGTGACCGTGGTGGGTAATTTAATGAGTGTGCAGCCGGGTGAAAATCTGCGCATAGTTGGTGATTGGGTTAACGATAAAAAATATGGTCTGCAATTTAAAGCTCAATCGTATACCACCATAATACCCGCCAATATTGCTGGTATTAAAAAGTATCTTGGTTCAGGCATGATCAAAGGTCTCGGGCCGGTGATGGCCGAGCGTTTAGTCAAACAATTTGGTATTAATACTTTAGATATAATTGAAAATCACTTTAATCGTTTAAGTGAAGTTGAAGGTATTGGTCAAAAACGCAGCCAAATGATTAAAGAAGCGTGGGAGGCGCAAAAACAAATTCGTGAAGTTATGGTGTTTTTGCAGGGCCATGGGGTTTCAACAACCTTGGCAGTAAAAATATTTAAGCGATATGGTCAAAACGCAATCGAAGTTGTTAAAGAAAACCCATATCGTTTGGCCCTAGAAATTTTTGGTATTGGTTTTTTAACTGCTGACAAAATTGCACGCAATCTCGGAATATCTCTTACATCGCCACAACGTGCAGAAGCCGGGGTGTTTCACGTTTTAAATGAGTTAGCTGATGAAGGTCATGTTTGTTATCCGCGCCCAGATTTAATTACATACGCGGCAAAGATGTTAGAAATAGAAGATGAAATTATTGATACGGCAATTAGTAAGTTAGTTGCTACAGAACATTTAGTTGTTGAAAGAAGTCATAAACAAAATAGTTCTTCGCCGAAGGTGTTTTTAAAATCGCTGCATGTTGCTGAAGCAGGTATAGCCAAACATTTATCTGATATGATGCAGATGCCAGTCACTCCGGTAAACATTGATATTGAACGAGCCATTACATGGATTGAACAACAGCAAAATATAAATTTAGCTAATGCTCAACGTGAGGCGATTCGGCGATCGATTGTCAGTAAAGTTTTAGTGGTTACCGGTGGACCAGGCACCGGAAAAACTACTTTAGTCAATAGCATTATTCGGATTTTAGAGAAAAAAGGTCGTAGAATTTTATTAGCAGCTCCCACAGGGCGAGCGGCTAAACGAATGAGTGAAGCTACTGGCTATGAAGCAAAAACTATTCATCGCTTATTAGAATTTAGCCCCAAGAATATGAGTTTTCAGCGTGATAATAATCATCCCTTACCCGCGGATATGGTAATAATTGATGAAGCTTCAATGATTGATACGATTATGGCGTATCATTTAGTTAAAGCCATACCACTGCATGCACAATTAATAATGGTTGGTGATATTGATCAATTACCATCAGTTGGCCCTGGTAATGTTCTTAAAGATATCATTAAATCAGATATTGCCACTTTAGTGCGACTGCAACAAATATTTCGTCAAGCTGAGCGTAGTCTTATTGTGGTTAACGCACATAGAATTAACCACGGTGAGATGCCGTTTTATAAGTCTAACCAGCAAGATGCAGATTTTTATTTTATTGAACGTCAAGAACCCGAAGAGGTTCTCGCAACTATAAAAAGTGTAGTTAAAGATCGCTTGCGAGCCAAATGGGGATTTGATTCTATGCGCGATGTGCAAGTTCTAACCCCTATGCACCGTGGTTTGTTGGGTGCAGGTAATTTAAATATAGAATTACAATCGCTGTTAAATCCCCAAGGTTCGACTATAGTTAGAGGTAGTCGTATATTACGTGTCGGCGATAAGGTAATGCAAATTCGCAATAATTATAACCTTGATGTATATAATGGTGATATTGGTTATGTTGTCGGTATTGATGCCGTCGAACAACTTATATTTGTATCATTTGACGGACGACGCGTGGCCTATGAATACGCGGATAGTGATGAGTTAGTTTTAGCATATGCATGTTCGGTACATAAAGCTCAAGGTAGTGAATATCCATGTATTGTAATGCCGTTACACACCCAGCATTATATGATGTTGCAACGTAACTTATTATATACCGGTATTACTCGCGGTAAAAAGATAGTTATTGTTATTGGGAGTAAAAAAGCTTTGGCAATAGCAGTGCATAACGCTAAAACTAAAAAAAGGGTAACCATGTTAGTACAACGACTACAAAATTGTATTAAAAAAATATCCGCCTGATTTTATCTCTACATTATTATATTTTTTATTGATTAGTTAGCGATGAACCAAAACAAATTAAAATGTCCTGAATTGATTAGTGATAAAATTGATACACCATTAGGGCCGATGATGGCTGGGTTAACATCACGTGGTTTGAGTATGCTTTCGTTTTTAGAAGATAGTGAACATTCAATTGAGGATATTGATGTAAAGCAGCGATGGTCTGGTCAAAGTAAATTTGGCAAGCATGATTTTATAACAATACTTAAAGGGCAACTTGATGAATACTTCAGGGGCGAGCGGCAAATTTTTTCGCTACCCCTTGATTTGTATGGCACAGAATTTCAATGCAACGTTTGGAGAGCATTACTGAAGATTCCTTACGGGGTTTGTTGCTCATATCAAGAACAAGCTAAACGTTTAGGTAAACCTAAAGCTATACGAGCGGTTGCTAATGCTAATCGGCAAAATCGTATTGCTATTATTGTCCCATGTCATCGGGTGATCGGTAAAAATGGTGAACTTACTGGCTATCGCGCAGGTCTTTGGCGCAAACAGCAATTAATTGCGTTAGAGCGGAATGTACAAAAATGAGCAAGCAACTTATATTTAAAATTTTCTAATTTAAAAGAGGGATAACCCCTTTTCATTTTGAACTCGTAATATTGTATAAAGGGGTAGATCTTTAAAAATAATAAACAGGGCCATATGTCAAAAACCAACGAACCCATAAGTTTTACTCTGTTTATATCGCCGTTTTTGGCGCTAATGTTTATTTTTATCATTGTTATTTTGGTGCGTGGGTTTTTAATAAGTCTAACCGATGCCCAAGGTTTTGAACCCGGTGAATTCATAGGCTTAGAAAATTTTAAAGAGATTATAAAAGACGATTGGTTTTGGAAATCAGTTATAAATACTAGCAAATTTGCAGTTGCTTGTATTTTAACCCAAATACCTGCGGGGTTATTATTAGCGAGCGGTCTTAATCAAATCCGCAATAAAAAATTGCAAGGCATGTTGGCGGCAGCATTTTTTATCCCATATTTGATGAATTCAGTCATCATAGCACAGATGTTTAATTTGTTATTTTCAGGTGAGCCCGGTTTAGTTAATTGGTTTCTTGGACTATTACATCTGCCAAACGATTTTCAATGGACTTTTGACCCTCATCTAAGTTTTCCATTGTTAGTTTTTGTTGCTTTTTGGCAAGGTGTAGGTTTGCCTACCATTTATTTTTTAACTTATTATCGCACTATTGATCCCATGCTTTATGAAGCAGCGGCAATAGATGGGGCAACACCTTTTAGAAAGTTTTTTTGCATAACTTTGCCACTCATGCGTCCAGCAATTTTATTTATGGTAGTTACTACTGCAGCAAGCTGTATGTTGATTTTTGACTTAGTGTTTATGCTCTTTCGTCGGGGAGTTGGTGAAAATGTAGTTAGTATAATAATGTATATATATTGGCGAGGATTTTCTGGGGATTTTGAGCTTGGTGTAGCTGCTGCTGCTGGTTGGTTAGCATTTTTTATCATTTTAACGGTTAGCTTAATACAAATAAAAGTAATCGGACTCGGAAAACCCAATGAAAACTAACAATAACAAAATTACCAACTCGTGTTATTTAGGCGCAGATGGTTTTAGAGCTATTGCTTGTTTAGCCATACTTTTTCACCATATTGCTGTTCGTTTATATGAATTTCGTTTGTCTGAAACTGCTTATGAAATACGGGCATTTGCTTTATTAGGGCAATGCGCAATTAGCGCATTTTTAGTTTTAAGTGGTTTTCTGCTCGCACGCCCATTTTTTAACGCATATTTAAATGACGGAGCTTTACCGAGTATAAAACAATATTTTATTAAGCGTGCTGGTCGCATAATGCCTGGGTTTTATTTGGCAATAATTGTTTCTACCATAGTGATGTTTTTTTCCTTACCCAAATTACAATATGTGCTGCCGCGTTTTTTAGCTGGAGTAACTTTTACTTCATCATTTCATTATACCACTTTTTTCCCGGTTGATTTTGTAAATCAACCGTTATGGACAATTAGTATAGTAGTTTTTTGTTCAATACTTTTACCAATAATTATGATGTTGCTATTTCGTTTTGGTAAAAAAAGGTCATTTAGTAAAGTATTATTGGTATGGTTAGCCATAGAAGTATTGATTTTAGTATTTAACCGTTTAATTCACCAATATTTAACACCCGACAATCTAAAACGCGGCGCTGAATTTGGTATGGCAGGTTATGCTAAGTTGCTAATGCCAAACATAAATCCGGTAGCTTTATTTGCGCATTTTTCTATTGGGGTTATTGCAGCAGCAATCGCAATTAAGCTGACAAATATAAATCATTTAAACAAAAAAGTTTTATCTAAAAAAGTCGCCGATTTCATTTCGACAATATTGATTGTAGTGATAGCAATATTACTTTGGAATCTACGGCACACAGAAACATTTAGTTTTAGTTTGCAACAGCAACCATATTTCTTTCCGGTATTAACAATTTTATTTGCTGTCTTACTTATATTTATTGGGCGTTCTGGTGTTGTTGGTAAATTATTAGATAATAAATTTTTTAGATTTACTGCTAAAATATCATTTGGCCTTTATCTATGGCATCATTTAGTTTCTTATTTAATTGTTCATTACTATTTGCATACTTATTATGAAATTGGAGTTAGAGACTATAAACTATGGGTTACCGCTTCGCTAATACTATTAATTACCTCATATATTATAGCCACGCTTTTATATTATTTCTTTGAAAGAAAATTTATCATAAAAGCAGCCTTATTTAATAAAACGCCACCAATTATTAAAGAAAGACGTTTGCCAATTAATCTCGCGCAATTGATTATTGTCATAATAATTACGATTTTAGCAATTATATTTGTTTTACCATTGCTTTGGATGTTTGATGCTTCACTTAGGCCACCCCTAGAAGTGTTGCAAACCCCACCGGCGATTTTACAAAAACCGATTTGGCAGTTTGCCGATAGTTATACTCGTGATTCATATCTTGCGAGTTTTATGTATTGGGATACCGGTAGAGCTCTCATGAATTCATTAATAATTTCTATAACGACAGTAATTTTGACAAGTATTGTGTGTTCATTATACGCCTATGCTCTAGTTTTCATTAAAGCTCGCACCAAAACTATTTTCTTTATAATGGCTATTATTATTATAATGTTACCAACTTCGGCGCATATAGTTGCTTATTATCGATTGATGAATGAATTGCATCTCATTAATAATTGGTTTGGTTTAATTTTGCCCGCTTCAGTATCTGGTATTGGCGTTTTTCTATTACGGCAATATTTTATAAAACTTCCAATATCAGTTGTAGAATCAGCAAAGTTAGAAGGTGCCTCGCATTTGCGTATTTGGTGGCATATTGTATTGCCCTTAGCACGGCCAGCCTTAGCGGCGCTGGCAATAATACAGTTTCGTTTTGCCTGGAATGATTTTTTAATGCCTATGATAGTATTAAGAGATGATAATATGTTTACCCTTCCACTTAAAATCGGATTAATCGGTGATCCCGGTGCTCTCGCTGCTACTAGTTTTATAGCTCTGGTAATACCACTAGCATTATTTATTAAATTTCATCGTAAGTTTATGGAGACTCTGGCTTCAGGACTTAGTGGATAAAGAAAAGATTTTCCCAATTGGTAGAAATGACAAATTGAGGACTTATATGTTTATGTTCATAAAAAATAAAATGCTGCTAAATATACATAAGGCAACTCTACTAATCGTATACTTACTCATTTCATGTATTAATATTAAACCCGCAGTTGCTTTTGATTTAGAAAAATATACCAGCCCTGAATATTGGCAGAGACAAGCGTTAGTAAATATGATCCCCTTTTGGGAAAAAACCATTGATAGAAAAAATGGTGGGTTTTATACAAATATTATGTTTGATGGCACTATTGACTATACGGTTGGCAAATACCCGCGTATGATTTCACGCATTGTTTATGGTTTTTGTGTGGCTTATTTGTTAAGCGGTGATGAAAAGTATTTGCAATATGCAAAACATGGTATGCGCTATTTAATAGATTATGGATGGGATAAAGTTAATGGTGGTTGGCATTTGTATTTGAATGCTAACAATGAAGTTGTGTTTGAAGACGAGGCTGAAAACCTCATTGCCAATAATTATAAAAATCTTTTTGATCAAACATATGGCAATTTGGGCCCGGTTTTATATTATTTTGTTACTAACAATAATGAAGCTTTGCAGTATGTTAATCGCGTTCATGAATTATTAAAACAAAAAGCCTGGGATAAAAAACATGGCGGCTATTTTGCCGAAGTTGCAGCAAATTGGGATTTAGTTTCAAGTAAAAAATCATTTAATGCACAAATAGATACATTTTCTGCATATCTGCTTTACTATTATTTGGCCACTAAACAAACAAAACTTAAAGATGAAATAAAAGATCTTGCCAAAATAGTTAAAACAAAAATGATCGATCCAAAAACTAGCTATGTCGGTGAAACATTTACGGGTGATTGGGAATCTGTCGAAGATATGTTGTGGGTGGGGCATAATTTAAAGACTGCGTGGGTATTATTACGTGTTGCAAATTTAACTGAAAATAATGAATATATAAAAACTGCAAAACAAATTGCTGAAATACAAATGAAAGAAAACTGGGATAGTAAATATTATGGATGGTTCTTTTTATTTAACCGCACGCCTAATGTAGGTTTTGATACACTATACCCTCAAAAAGTAGAACTCAAAGATTGGTGGACGCAAACCGAAGGTGATTTTTTAATGCTTTATCTATATAATATAACCAGAGAACAACAATATTTACAAAAATTTAAAGAGAGTGCGTATTTCTGGGATAATTATGTGGTTGATAAAAAATATGGCGAAGTATATCCGACACTATTGCCAAATGGTAAGCCTAATCGTACTCAAAAAGGTGATCGCTATAAATCAGCTTATCATAGTATGGAACATGCATTATTTAATTATTTATATCTAAGTTTGTTTGTGAAAAAACAAGAAGCCACGCTTTATTTTAATTTAAATGCAGATAAAGAAGGAGAAAAACATTACGTCAATATAATTGAAGATCCATCTGTTATAATTAAACAGGTAGAAATTAACGGTAAAAATTGGACTAGATTTGATTCTTTAGAAGGTTACCTGTTATTGCCTAAAGGTAAAAATTTAAATACTAAGGTGACATTTAAAGCAATTAAGTAAAAGTGCTTAATAAATATGAAGCAAATGCTAACAAATATTATAAATGATAATTTATAATTGCTTTGACAATATCAAGATTAATGTTTTCATATGTATTAATGGCAATATGATAACGGTGTCCAACGGTTAGCGGTATCTGGCATCAAAAATTGCAGAACGATTGCAAATTTAAAAAATAAAAAAAATTACACATACCCTCTTCGCCTTCTAATCGACCAATCAAGCGCTAGCACCGCGATAATTAGTATCAGTGCCCAAGCATTATCCCAAATTTCGATATTGCGGCGGCGATCGACTTCAACTACCTCTGGATTAGTTAATTTTAAATGTGACCAGAGATCGGTATCACTATCAAAATTACGCCCCTTAGTAGTTTCAGCGATTGCTGCAAGTAAGTCTGGTCGAGGCGTAGCTTGGGTAAGTTCTTGTGAGTATGCTTCGATAATAAATACTCCTTGGCCAACACCAAGTTTGTTAACACCCAAACTAGCTTCTACATTTAAATGATATGCGTCAGTTGGTAAATTATTATAAGTTTTACGTATTACGCCACCTTCACTAGTAGTTAAATGATCACGCTGCAGAGTGCCGGCTTTAGTTGATGATAAGGTTATTTGTAAATTCGCACCACTAACCGGTTGGTAGTCACTATCAAGTACACTAATGCTTACTTCAATTGGAGAACCTACATTATTGCGACGATGCTCAGGGGTTACACGTATGCGCGCATGTTCAGGGTCACGTACCAACCAACGCAGGGCATTAGACCAAAAACGATAGTATGCTCGTTCTGAAGCGCCACCATCTTGGCTCGATGAAAAACGCCAACGCCACATACTATTAGTTGCTACGATCATGCTACGCCCAAGCCCAGCATCAGTAACGGCAATAATAGGTATTGGCCCACTGGCGCTGAGATCACGAGGAGAAATTAGTAAGGCGGTAGCCCCAGCAGCCAACCAACCAACATTATTTATAGCGGCTAAAGGTGGCAGTGCTTGCCAAGCATTTTCATTTGTACCTGAACCATAAGTTAAATCAGTTACGGGATGAACGCGGCCTGCTTTAGTTAAAATTAGTGGTATAGGACCATTAATCATACCATTATGATCTAAGCGTACCGGTAATATCTCAGCAATTTCAGTATTGGCATAACCGCCATCAGCAAAACTTTCATCACCACCGATCATTAATAAACCTAGACCACTATTACGTACGGCATCGCGTATATTCGATAGATATTGCGCCATCGGATAGGGCCGATGGTCAAAATCTTGTAAGATTACTACATCAAACGATCGAAGTTCGGTAGTAAATAACTTATCCACCGGAAAGGGAATAAGCGATAATTCACTCTCTGAGGCAGCACTGACATCGCTGGGCGTGCGTAAAATAAAGAACGAGATAAGATCAACATTGGGATTTTCTTTTAACAATTGTCGCAGAAAGCGCTCATCCCAACTGGGTTTACCCACCACTTGCAACACGCGAATTTTATCGCGGATCACGGTGACCACAAAAGAGCGTTCATTGTTATCAACAATAGCCTCACCAGCGAGTATGGGTACTGATATTGAATATACATATTCGCCTATTTTGTCAGGTTTGCTTTTAAGCGTTAGACGAGTAGTACCATTTTTTTTCAATGCCACACTTTGTACGGTTATTACTTTGCCATCACGTTTTAATGTCACTGGGATAGCAATGCCGTCAAACCCAGAAGATACTAGGGTGATCTCGACAGAAAAAGTATTGTGCACAAAAGCAAACTCATCAGCTCGAACATCAACTATACCAATATCACTAAAAGTTGTACCGCTTAAATTGATAGTGTTTACTGGGGCATTTAATTGCTGCAAACGAGAAATTGATTGCGATGACAAACTTGCTTTTAATACACCCTCAAGCCCTGCATTATCAGCGCCATCAGAAAAAAGTACAATACCAGCGAGGGGCTTGCCACTACCGGCGACTTTAGCATTTTCGAGCGCTTTGATTAAATCTGTAGTCTCACCGCTAGGAATATCATTAAGGGTTTTGCTATTTATTGGGCCATCAAGATCATACCATTCAATAACATGCTCATGGTTAAGTTGTTCGATTTGTTCTTTGCTATCTTTTAATAATTTTTGCAGGGCATCGTAGCGTGTTGCGCCATTTGGGGTGGCAAGCGTCATACTTAAAGATCGATCTATTATTAAGGCAACCCGGTTTTTAACCTTACGCACTACCCGCAATTGTATTGCCGGTTCAGTAAGTAGACCTATTAGCAAAATCGCACTTAATAAACGAGCGACTATTAATAACCATGGTCGTTTGGCTTCGCGGTAAGTCCAAATTACTAATAGCGCAGCAACAATAGCTAATAGACCTGCAGCTATGAGGCCCCATATGCCTAATGGCGAAAGTGTAACTAGAGTCCAATCAGAAAAAGTCTCTTGCACTTTATATTACCTGCGGCGCTGTAAAATAAAAGGTATATGCACTTGGTCATCTTTATAATCGAGACACAGCGCGTACATAACTAAATTAACCCCCATGCGAAAGCTCATTTCACGCGTGCTATCGCCGCCTGGACCAACATCGTATTCCCAACGACCGAATTCATCGCGGGCTATAGCCCCAGCCAGATCGTTAGAAGAAATAACGACCGCAAGCCGATCACCTATAAAGATTCCTTCAAGGTATGGTTTTGCGATTACGCGTCCACCATGACGATCGAGTAAATAGAATGATTTGTAAATCACATGATCAGTATCGATTCGTTTAAGCTTAGCGCGCGGCAAGATACGTTTAATTTCACGTTTTATTGAGGTGTCAAAGGGTCCGCCAACTTTTGCATCAGAAATATCTATAAATAATGTGCCGCCTTTAAGTAGATGCTGATGCAGCAAACGTATGGCTTTTTCAGGCAAATTTGGGAAAAAGCCTTCGCCTTCCCAAATCAGCAAGGGGTAATTAAAAATGTCGTCATTAAATTCGACAGCTACGCTATTTAAATTTATTGCAATACTCGTGCGTCGGCGAATTTCCCAAGCTAATCGCTCAAGTGCGTGTGGTCGTGGGTTCCAATTGCCACCAGAATACCGTATAAGAGCTAGGGTAAAATTATTGTGATCTTCACCAGCAGTCGTTGAATTCGCTGATGCTTGATTAACAGCAATAATTAAAAAAAACAGAAAAATTGTTGTTGCGCTGTACCCAATAGAACGTATCATTGGTTTATTCATCATGAAGTTGTTAAGCCATAGAATACGACAAAATCGCCTTGAGGGCTTGCCGAGAAGCGCCTTAACGTGGTTAAGACCCTGCCACAACATTATAAGTCCCAGTTTTTTGTAAGTATATGGGCAAATGGTGCATATAAACACGCATTAGAGGTTGTTAGATGACTCATAAGAGTACTCCAAAAAACAAATCGCCAAAAAGCACATTGGCAGATAACCAGCAGCTTAAACCTAAAACTAAGGGCACCAAAAGCTTAAAGAGAGTGCCAAAGGCCAAAAAGCAAGCTACCAACAAAGCAAATACAAAAAATAAAGGTAAGGCTACAAGCAAAAATAAAAGTAAAGCTAAGTCAGCCTTTAAAAATATAAATAACGCAGGTATCAAGGCAAATGATAAATTAGCGCCATTTAAAAATCAGGGTGAGCGTGCTTTAGTAGTCGTAGAGTCACCAGCAAAAGCTAAGACGATAAAGAAATATTTAGGCGCGGGCTATATGGTTAAGGCATCTGTAGGCCATATTAAAGATTTACAAAAAAGTAAGTTGTCAGTTGATTTAGAAAATGGCTTTGCTCCACATTACGAAACCATTCGTGGCAAAAGCAAAGTAATTAAAGAAATTAAAGAAGCAGTAAAAACAGTTGACTATGTTTATTTGGCCCCTGACCCTGATCGTGAGGGTGAGGCAATTGCCTGGCATATTGCTGAAGAAATCGGCAAAAAGGGTGAGGGCAAGGTTTTTCGTATTGCTTTTAATGAAATAACTAAAAAAGCGATTCAAGCGGCAATTGCTAATCCGCAACCATTGAATAAAAATCTTTATGATTCACAACAAGCCCGCCGCATACTTGATCGCATTGTTGGTTATCAGATCAGCCCAATTTTGTGGGACAAAGTGCGCCGCGGTTTATCAGCAGGGCGGGTGCAGTCAGTTGCCGTGCGTTTGGTGGTTGAGCGCGAGCGTGAAATTGCGGCATTTAAATCAGAAGAATATTGGAGTCTTGAGTGCCAGTTAGCTGCTAGTGGCCCACCTTCATTTGTAGCTAAAGTTATTAAAGAAAACGGGCAAAAGTTTGAACCCAAAAGTCAAAGCGACATCAAAACCGCTGAGACGGTACTTAACAGCGCGAAATATAATGTAGCGAACATCAGTAGAAAAGAACGTCGTCGTCGAGCTGGCCCACCATTAATTACCTCGAAGTTACAACAAGAAGCGGCGAATCGTCTACGTTTTACCGCCAAGCGCACCATGATGATAGCGCAACAGCTTTATGAAGGTGTAGAACTTGGTAAAGAAGGCGCGGTGGCGCTTATTACTTATATGCGAACCGATTCGACGCGGGTTTCACAAGATGCGCAAAATGCCGCACGTGAATATATTAACAATACTTTCGGCGCTTCGTACGTACCAGAAACGCCAAATATTTATAAAACCAAACAAGGCGCCCAAGATGCACACGAAGCCATTCGCCCAACTTCCTTAGATTATCCGCCTGAGCGAGTTAGTCGCTATCTAACTTCAGAGCAAGCTAAGCTCTATGGTTTGATTTGGCGTTGGTTTGTCGCCAGCCAAATGGCCCCAGCGGTTTATGATCAAACAACCGTAGATATTAATGCCGCCAATTATGGTTTACGTGCAACCGGTTCAATTATGAAGTTTCCGGGGTTTTTAGTGGCACATGGGGTAACTGAAGTAATCGAAGAAGACAAGGGCGATAAAGATAAAGATGATGCAGGTACTGAAACAAAAGGTATGTTGCCTGAACTTAGTGATGGTGAGCAATTAGCGCTTGAAAAATTACTGCCTGAGCAACATTTTACCCAACCGCCACCACGTTTTTCAGAGAGTACATTGGTGCGCGAGCTTGAAGAGCGCGGTATCGGTCGCCCGTCTACCTACGCCACCATTATGTCAACAATTATCAGTCGTGGTTATGTTGAAAAACATAAAGATGCGCGCTTTTATCCATCTGAACTAGGAGCTTTAGTAACAGACTTGTTAACGGTGTCATTTCCACGCGTGCTTGATGTGAAGTTTACCGCACAAATGGAAGATATGCTTGATGAGGTAGAAGAAGGCAAAGTTGATTGGCAGCGATTGCTATCTGATTTTTATTTTGGCGGCTTTCAAGAGTGCTTAGAGCGGGCCAAAACCGAAATGCGCGATGTTAAGCGCGAAGAGATCCCAACAGAGCATACTTGTTCTGAATGCGGTGAACCCATGGTTATTAAATGGGGGCGTAACGGTTCGTTTTTGGCATGCCGTGGTTATCCTAAATGTCGTAATACACGCGATTATATGCGACGCTCTGATCAAAGTATTGAGATTTTGCCCGAGCCAACAACTGATGAGACTTGCCCACAATGCGGCGGGCCAATGGTAGTTAAACGGGGTCGCTTTGGTCAATTTTTAGCTTGTGAGAATTATCCCACTTGCAAGGGTACAAAACCGATGTCTATCGGGGTTGCCTGCCCTAATGGTTGTGGTGGCTATATTGCTGAGCGTCGTTCTAAACGCGGTCGCACCTTTTATGGTTGTTCTAGTTATCCATCTTGTAATTTTGCAAGTTGGGATCGTCCCATAAATGGACCATGTCCGGTATGTGGTCATGCTTATCTGATTAATAAAGTGCGTAAAGACGGCGTGATAATTCGTTGCGCTAATAGAAATTGTGCTTATACCCGTGATCCTGAGCTCGATGATGATGATGCCCGAGCAGCAGCAGCAGTAGGTTAGCGATTAAACTTAATAATTATTGGCAAAAATAAGATTGACTTGATGTAAAAGAACCGCTAGCTGGCGACACAATTGTGCGCGCCCATAGCTCAACTGGATAGAGCACCGGGCTTCGAACCCGTAGGCCGCAAGTTCGAATCTTGCTGGGCGCGCCAGTACACTATAGGTTGGTTTGTAAGTGTCCGACACCAGACGGTTACTTGGGTGCAGAGGAGAACTGGCGCAATAACTACACTCAAACTATATATTGCTAATAGCTTTTTCATTCTTTGCTCCTTAAAAATATTTTTGCAATGTTGTTTACACATAAAAAAACTTATTAATTAGTTGTTTAGTATAAGTGTGGTTGGTCAACTTCGATCCAACTGTCGGCAACGAAATTACAAAAGACACGCCCTGCGGTAATTGTTTCGCCGAACGAATTAAACGAGCAATTGAACACGGTTATCGTTGTGCCTCTGACCACGGACCGTCCCTACGCCTTTCGCGTCTCTACCATGGTTTAAAACAAAGATGGCATCGCCGCCCTCGATCAGATTCGCACTGTCAATAAAAAGCGTCTGGTCCGCCGAATCGCTGTGCTCGACATCCCCTCTGCCGAGCGATTGCTTGCGGGACTGACAGAGCTGTTCGCGTTATAATATCTCCAACGGATTTTTTTCAAGTCCTTGCCTCGTCGATGTCTTTCAATATTTATGAGGAAACCGCTATAATATCGGTTTGGAGGAAATCCATTCCTTTAAATAGCAATGACTCACCTGAAAATTTCGACAAGGCATAGGAGCAGCAATCACCAAGGTTTAGTGATGCTGGATGTCGCCCCTTACCGTATGTTAAATATGCTTGACGAGCTAGTAGAACATGATCTGCGGTTAAAGGTACTATTTCAATCGCAGTGTGGTGTAAGAATAAATCGAATTCGCGTACACCAGATGGTCCTTTACGAGCACTTATAACTGCTGCAACCTCAAATGCATTGAAGGCTGAAAGAAGCCGTTTAGCATCATGAATTAAAAAAGTTGCAAGTTCGTCGGCCTCAGGTTCTCGTAATAATATAGCGATAATGGCTGAGGTATCAATTACCACGATTTGCCCTCAAAGGTTCCAAATTGATCATAACCTAGGATCTCATCGTTAGAACGTGAATCGATATCAGGTAGCTTGGCGTAGCGTTGTTGGATCTCATGAATTATCTCTAATAAATCTGGTGCTGACCGCCGACCATGTAATCGTTCTAACCTTTCCTCAAGAGCAACTATAATGGCCTGCGTTAAGCTTTCGCCAGTTTTACATATAACTGCGTGTGCTAATTCTTCAGCGTGTCGATTTTTAATACTAAGAGGCATGATGAATCTACCTTTTATGGATGAATATAGCATTTTAATATTGGATAAGCAAATGTTTTATGCTCATACTTCCCGCATAATCTCTACTACCTCAGTTCGATATTCATTCGTTCGGGCGCGTGCCTATAATGCGGCCAGCGCGCTTGTCTCGCAGGGGTTCTCGTAATCGCTCCCGTATCTTTTGTTCAAGTTTGCGTTTGTTTCTGAACCGTCTTTGCAGCTCCTCCATATTTTCGATCACGCATTTGGCCCGCAATCGCCTGACATGACGGGCCGAGCAACACAAAACGCTCTCGACCTCTTTCCACGTGATCAGTCCTGCCATTGCTCT
>JAFGEK010000035.1 GCA_016931625.1 Deltaproteobacteria bacterium
CGACCCGTTTGACAATAACAGGTTTTCAAACACGCGGACATCTACCCGTGCTAATGAAGCGGACATCTATAAATACTTGTAACAGTATGTTGGATATCGTATTGACAAAAAAACAATATGTCCATAGAATTTGTCTATGGTCATAAAATCTATTGCTGCCGGAAAATTCAAACAAACCTGCTTGGCATTACTTGACAGTGTCGCCAACCATCGCATGCAAGTACTCGTTACTAAACGTGGCCGTCCCGTTGCACGGCTTGTACCAATAGAAACCGATGAAGAAATTGAACAAGTAGCCCTGGCAGAGCTATGTGGTAAAGGTCGTATGCTTGTCGATGAAGAAACGTTTCTTGCGCCAACAGACGATCTAGCCGGTTGGAAAACTTAAGGGGGGTCCTAAATGCTAGTTCTAGACACTCACATAGCTCTTTGGTGGACACTTGAACCCAAACGACTTAGCCGTAAGGTATTAACACAAATTAATCGCGAAAAAATTATTGGTATTCCTACTATTATATTTTGGGAAACCGCTTTACTTGTACGTAAAAATAAACTCGAACTTACCATTGGAGCTGCCGCTTGGGCACAAAAGGTTTGTAATATCCCCCGAGTTATCAATTTACCGCTAAGCACTGAAATAGCCTTACTTGCCGACAGTCTTGAAATGCATGCTGATCCAGCAGATCGTTTCATCGTTGCAACAGCTATTATCCATAAAGCTACACTTGCTACTAAAGACACTATGCTGCGCCAACTGCGCTTTATAAATACTACTTGGTAGACAAGGATATTACTGGTCTTTAATTTAAGTTTTCGATTTCTTATTGGTTTTATGTTTTTTGTCGTTAGCTTCTTTTTTTAGGCGTTCTTGCACTTCATCAAGTTTTTTCTTAGCATCTTTAGCTAGCGAAGATTTTTTATAGTTACGTATAATTTCACCAAAAAAGATCTTGGCATCTTCATAATTACCAATCGCCATCGAACATAAACCAATTTTATAATAGGCTTGATCAGCATATGAACCAGAAGCAAATTTCTCAACCACGCGAGCAAATTCTTGGACGGCATTGCGATATTTTTTGTCATTAAAATAAGTTTCACCTAAATCGTAATAGGCCTTATCAGTAACCCCTTTTTCATTTGGCCACTTACGTACGATCGCTCGTAAAACTCCGCGGGCTTCTTTAGCTTTGCCCTGTTTTAATAGATCGCTAGCATAAACCAGCATCTCTTTTTTATCATTTGGGGCATTTTTATCAGGTGGCGTCTCTTTAACTGAACCAGATTCTAAAGCTTCAAGCCGTTTTTCAATTGAATTATCACCTTCAAGCTTTGCTTCAATTTTGCCCAGACGATATTCTGTCAATTCAATAAAACCACGCAGTTCTTGTATGTCTTTTATTAAGCGTTCAAGCTGTACCCCAAAATCGGCAGTGGTAGAACGTGCGGCTCTATTTAAGTCCTCTAAAGTACGGGCAACTTCTGCGATCTTACGATCAGCTAGCTGCATTTGCTCTTCTAAACGAGCCTGTTGTTCACTTAGACTTTTTTGATTGGCTGCTTGTTGTTGTTGCAGCAATTGAATATCACGCTGCATGTTTTCGCCTACCTCTTTCGGGACCCAACAACCAAGGATCCCGAAAAGAGGTGCGAAAACCAAAGCAAAAGGAAACTTCACTTTAACTATACGCTTGTTTTATTGAACTGATTGAATGAATTCAACACGGCGATTTTGCGACCAACAACCTTCATTATGCTCAGTACACAAAGGTTGATTTTTACCTTTTGAGCGCGTGGTCAAACGACCTGACTCAATGCCAAGATTCTTTAGATAGGAACGCACGGCTGCAGCACGTTTTTCACCAAGAGCAAGGTTATACTCTTGAGTACCACGCTCGTCAGCATGACCTTCAAGCACCACTACTACTTGCGGAGCTTGTTTTAGGCACTCTGCGTTTTTATCAAGTATTGACTTAGCATCAACGGTAAGATCAAAACGATCAAACTCAAAATTCACCACCTGGGTGGCCACTATTTCACCGCCAGAAGCGTCCATCGGACGGCACTGGGCTGAAATATTGGTGGTATCGCCGCCTTGATCTGCGCAAGCACCATCAATGCAAACACGACCCGGACCACAATCGACATCTTGCGCGCACTCATCTACGCATTTCTGATTTTCGCAACGTTTTCCCGACGGACAGTCGGTTGTTGCTACGCATTCAGCAACGCATTTATTAGCGCGACAGACTTTGCCATCACAGTCGGCATCGGCATTACATTCAGGTTTAGGCTCGCAGCGAGCGTCTTGGCAAATAAAGCCTTCGCCTTTCTTCTCGATGCATTGAGCATCATCGCGGCACTCTTGGCATTGCCCATTAACGCAAACCTCACCCTTTTCTTTACAGTGCTCATCTTGGTCGCACTTCGGGTACGTAGGCTTGCAGGCGACGAAAAATAGCGAAGCGGCCAATGCAGCAAACTTGAGGAGTTGACGTGAACCAAAATGCATGGAAAGTTTCTCCTTACGCGAACTGCATATTACAGCAGTAAATCGCAGACAGATACTTCATACTAGTCGCCCGAGAATCCCCGGAAGCGAAGGTTTCGCGCATATTATGAGGGCACTCGAAGCAAGTCAACCCACTGCGTACCTGGTATTTGCATATTCGTACTTGCAACCTTTATTGACACCCGGCAAATGAGTGAGGGAGACTTGGTAAAATAACACCCATTTAGGGGTATAATAACTAAAACTTACCTAGAGAGTCGGCTTTTAAAAAAATGGCAAAAAAGAACCTCCTGCTTGTAGATAATGATCCCAAAAGCTTGCGAGTGCTCGAAGTTTCACTGCGTAAAGCAGGATTTTCAGTCACCACCGCGATTAATGGTCGGGATGCCATTGAAAAAGTACGTATCTCCCCGCCAGAATTGATCATTTCTGACACAAAAATGCCAGAAATGGATGGATTTGAATTTTGCAACTCACTTAAAAATGATGCCAAGCTTATTGGTATACCGTTTATTTTTCTAACCGCACAAAAATCTATTGATTATAAAGTAAAAGGACTTGAACTTGGTGTTGACGATTATTTAACCAAGCCTATTTACATAAAAGAGATCATTACCCGTATAAAGATCTTACTTGAAAAACGTGAAAAAGAATCTCTTGAAAAACGCGATCCTCGATCAAAATTTGCCGGTGATCTTTCGGATATGGGTGTAGTCGATCTTATTCAAACTATCGAAATCGGTCGCAAGACCGGAAAAATTAAATTTCAGCATCCCGATGGCCAAATAGCTGCCATTTACTTTAAAAACGGCAAAGTTATCGATGCTGAAAGTGGACGCTTGCATGGCGAGCGTGCGGTTTACCGCCTGTTAATTTGGAATGGCGGTAGTTTTGAAATTGAATTTGGTACCACAGAACGCAACGATACCATTGAACTATCAAGCCAAGGTTTACTTATGGAAGGCATGCGTCGTGTTGATGAATGGGGACGCTTGCTTGAACAATTACCACCATTAGAAACTCGCTTTGCTGTTGATCCCAAAGAACTAACCGAACGGCTCGCAGAAATACCAGATGAAGTTAACGGAATTTTAAAGCTTTTTGATAGCAAACGCTCATTAATGCAGGTAGTTGACGAGTGTGAAATGGGCGATCTTGAGGCTATGAATTTTATTTCAAAATTATATTTTGAAGGCCTCATTTACGATATCACCTCACGTGAAGCTGAAGGTGAAGCCACCTTAGGCGATCTTGGGGGGAGTAATGTTGCCGATACAGATAATATTGAATCTGAAACTATTGAAGTTGTTCCTGCTCCCGAGTCTAATTTCGAAGTTGAAAACAACTTAGAACGACAGCCACTTAGTAGTACTTTACCTGAAATAAACTCCGCGACCGCATTAGAACATGATATTTCTGCTAATGAAGCAGCTGTTGCTAATGGAAATATTCCTGATCCAGTAGCTAGTAACGACGCAGATACTCCTGTACTGCCGCCTTGGCCTGGTTCGATACCTATTAAGCCAATAACCAATGAAGCAAAAAATTTAAGTAATAACAAAGCCGATTTTGCTGTTAGTAAAACTCCAGCGTCAGCAACTTATTCAAATGTTGAGCCTATTTTACTGACAAAACCCAGTAAATCCAAAGATTTCACCCTACCAGCAGCAATACCAAACAGCCCAAGAGGGCCAAGACCTTTTATTAATGGACACGAAAATCGTATCATTCCAATGAATCCAGCTGAAGCTTTTGGCATACGCAATATTCATATACCGGACCAAAGTTATCTTGATGAAGAAATATCTTCACCGCAGCTTAAAAATAAAATACCTATTTTCGTTTATGCTGTTATAGGACTATTAGCTGCTGGTCTTGTCGGCTTTTTCCTTTCGACGCTACTAACTTGAAGCAAGGCAAGCATATACATTAAGGAGTACCTAAAGTATGCCCCAGCATTTTGATATTGCAGTAATCGGCGCCGAGCCCGCCGCAGTGATTGCTGCTGCTTTGCTCTGTAAACGCGGTCGCCGTGTTATTCTTATTGACAATGGTGAAGATGTATCCACCTATGGCCGAAATAATTACCGCCTGCCATTAGCACCAATATTAACTCCACAGATTGAAAATTCTGCTGCAATGCATAAAGTGCACGAAGAATTGGGGCTTGGCCCTGAATTGCGTGCTCATATTCGTCAGCTTTCACCAGGATTGCAAACCGTTTTGCCACATCATCGTTTTAACATCTATAATGATCCTCAAACACTAAAAACTGAATTAAGCCGCGAGTTTCCTAAGGCTGCTGATGCTATAGAGAATTTTTTAAACCGCTTATTTGCCGCAGATAACGACCTAAATAACATTTTACGCCAGTATTTTCCGATAAAACCCAAAACATTAAGTGAACGCTGGCGTTGGCGATCATGGCAACAATTAACCGCAGCCTTTGCAAGACCTTTTGAGCCACAACAATGGCTGACAGATATTGCTCTAGACCATCCCCTCTATGATGTATTGCAAAGCCCATTGTCATTTTTTGGCTATTTAGCCACTGATAGACCTTCGACATTTCAAGCAATACGATTATTGGCGCGTTATTTTCGTGGTTTAATAGAATTACATGACCAGCCTGAATATGGTTTGCCAGCATTTCTCATGCGTGTTGCCAAGCGTGTAGGGGTTGAAGTTCGTCATCACGCAACTATTGTAAACATAGGGTTAAAGAAGCGATATTTACATCACTTAGATATTGCAAATGATAAGCAAACCATAACCGCCGATTATTTTATAAATGGTACGTTGGCCCCCTTTACTGAACTTTTACCAGCTACTGCCCAACATCCGCGTTTTACTCTTGAAGAACAGTTAGTACGACCTGTTGGCAGTCTTTTAGTTACCAATTTATTAGTCGACCGTGCGGTTATTCCCTGTGGCATGGGTCAGGTGCTTTTTGTACTTAACGGCCGACGGCAAGCTCGCAAAGGCGACGATATTGATCCACCAATGTTGCTGCAACGTTTTACGGCGTTGCAACGTGATCCGAAAACTAATAACCGTAAGGCTATTATTGATGATAAGCGTGAAGTTTTAAGTATTGCCATTCCAGTACGCACTACCGATTTTGCCCACTTGCCAGATCGTTTGGCTAATATGAAATTGCAAATACTCGAACGGGTCGGTCGGGTAGTACCATTTTTACAACGCTATATCTGCGATATGTCGCTACCTACAGATACTGCCTCATGGGATATCGAAGATAATGGCACTCGCCGTGTAGATCCTTGGCGATTACATCCACTCTATGAAACAACTAATTCCCCTCTATTGGGTATTTCTGCACGTAGCCCACGCACTTTTTTTAAAAATTTATGGCATTGCAGCCACGCTGTACTTCCCGGTCTTGGCATAGAAGGCGACTATATTACCGGTCTTGCGGTTAGCGAAAATTTGCTTGTAGAAGCTTACCGAAAATGGCGCAAGATTTAGATTAATTTTAAGATTTAACTAGAGGGTGTCCCTAACTAAATAGCCTTGGCAATTTTATTAGAGCGCAAACAGCGCGTACACACATTAACTCGTGTATTACGACCATTTACTACAGCACGAACTTTTTGCACATTGGCATTTTGTCGTGTTCTGGTCTTAATATTAGAGTGTGAAACCTTGTTACCAGACATATGTCGCTTGCCACAAATTTCGCAAGTCATGTGTTACCTCATAATTTATATAAAACGCGCTAATAACATACTTTTTTGCGTCATTGAGACGCGATTTTCTCAACAAATACCAAATAGGGGTTTGCCTCTTTAACAGAAACACAACAAAATGAAAAGGGGTAATGTAATATTCCCGATAACCTTGCTCGATCAAACTATTGCTATAAGTCCATTAGATCTTCATCATTTAAAAAGTCATCAGGCTTATCTTGCTTGGCAGCAATACATTCAACCTCAATACCAACATCTTTGGGTAAAGCCGCCACTTGTACAACAGCACGTGCTGGTAAATTCTGCCCAACAAACATTTTGGCATAAACTTGGTTAACCACTTCGAAATTTTTCAAATCTGTCAAATAAATAGTGGCTTTTACGACTTCATCAAGAGCAAAACCAGCATCTGTGACAATACTGCGCATATGATTTAATGCAATTTCAGCCTGGCGTTTAATATCACCTAAAAATACTTTTCCTGACGGTACTTCGATAGGAATTTGGCCAGATACGAATAGCATCGAGCCTGGGCGATTAATTCGAATCGCGTGAGAGTATGGGCCAATAGGTTTGGGAGCTTTACGCGAAACGATCATATCATGAATGGCATGACGACGAGCCATAAGCTACCTCCAAATACGTTGATTTTTGTTTTATTGGGCTAACACTTGCGAAATCAATACACAACTTAATTTAGGGGCTATCCCTAGTTATTTATACTTGTAGGTGCTGTTAAAGTTATTGATGATGATTTAATTGTATAAGAAAATGCATTTATTTTGCGGATACAACGTTCAATTGTATCTGGGCCAACTTCTATCACTATTTCATTTTCTGGCTGTTGCAGAATTAATAGATCACGATAGTCATTATCGTTAGGATTTGTAAAACCACTTGCTTTAACAAACGAATCAGCTAATGGGGGCTTACCTGTGTGGTATTGTTTGCCAGTTTTTAGCAAAGTTAAAACCAAAGAATCAGCTTCTGATGTTGGTACTACAGCATTGTTCGATACTGAAGATGCTGTTGGTGATGATGAGTTGTCAGGTTTTATCAATGGCATTGATGATAATTCTAACGATGCCTGCGACAACAAACAACCATGATGTATTTCAAGCATGACTAAAGGAACATCTGATTTCAAACTAATTTGTAGCTTCTCATTTGCCGGCACATGTAATTCTTGTTGTTTTATTGATGCCTCTTGTTGTTCTGTTTGTTGTTCTGTGGAAGTGGTTTTTTTACTAATGATTAGTGGTGCACGAAAAAATAAAGAGTGTCGACTTTGTTCGGTTTGTAGACGTTCAAAAGGCCAATGTAATTGACGGTGTCTGACACTCATGAGTACTTTTTGGGTATTAATACCACCATTAACATTTGGACCCCCTAAGTGTAGATATTGTGGCTCGTCCACAATTAATAAAGATGTCCCTTCAGCATTTAAAATTGAGCCACCATAAAAACCTGGTGGAGCAATACGATTATCGACTTCACCACGTTCGTATTTTATCTGCTCTGCAAAAAGTGATTTACAGCCATTAGCAACATCAATTAGCCCGATTGCTTGCACAGCTTCTTCAGGATTTTCACTAAGTATGCGCGTGAATACTACTGCTTGGCTGCCAAAATTAGTAAAACGTAAAGCATCGATTTCTTCGCCATAAAACTGCTCGCTAGTACATTGAGGTAGCCATTGTTGTTTATTGTCAGAAACTTGCTGACGTAATACCGTAAACCGATATCCTTCTATACTGCGTATCGCTACTACTGCATCTTTATGACCATCTTTATCAAGATCACGCTCGACAATACCATGTACTCTGCCAGCAATACTATGAAATGCAGGACTATTAACAAAACGAATAGGAGGATGTGAGGTAGCGCAAGCATTAATAATCGATGCAATACTTGCTGCTAATGCAAGCCATTGTGATTTTAATAAAACTTTACAAAATGTCATTTTCATACCAAAGCGAATCACTCATGTTTTACAAAAACACTTAGTTTTAACCGTAATCGCAATTGAAAAGTATAAAAAGCAATGAAATATCTTTATATAAAAGTTTTTACACATAGCCTCTAGCTGTATCTTTAGCTATATATAAATACTGGCATAGCATTACTTGAATGTAAAAGAGAACTTGTATGCCAAATTTGTTCAATACAACTTCAACTTGCATCAGCAACGACTAAAGAGGAAAATCACCAAAAGCGTTTCCACACTGCAACGCTTGTAGGGTAGCATGAGTTCAGGGTTAGTTGGTTCCCGATTAGGAAAGTATGAAATATTAGCCGAAATCGGCCAAGGGGGCATGAGTGTAGTATATCGTGCTCTTGATACTCAGCTTAATCGCCATGTAGCTATCAAGGTTTTACATAATTATATGGCTGAGCAAAAAGAAGCGCGAGTGCGTTTTCATCGCGAAGCCATGGCTGTAGCACGCTTGCGCCATCCTAATATCATCGAAATCTATGACTACTCAGGTGAAAATACTGAACGAAGTTACATTGTTACTGAACTTATCGATGGATTTTCACTAGCGACAATCCTGGGTCATGATCCTTTAATACCACCTGAAGCAGCAATAATAATCGGTCGCGCCATCGCTGATGCACTGGCACATGCACATGAACACGATGTAATTCATCGTGATCTTAAACCTGAAAATATTCTGGTTGATAAAAAGGGCGCCCTCAAACTTACTGATTTTGGTATTGCACGTATTCTTGATGGGCAAAACCTTACCGTTACTGGCACCCTTTTGGGATCACCAGCATACATGGCGCCTGAATATATCGATGGCGCACCAACTGATGCCCGCACTGATATTTTTGCTTTTGGCACTATGCTTTATCAATTTGTCACTGGTGAATTGCCATTTGCTGCAAAATCACCACATGCATTGCTTAAACGTATTCTTACCGGCCAATATACTCCTGCTGAGCAATGTAATCCCAGCGTGCATGCCGCGATAGCTCGTTTGATTAAACGAGCACTGGCACGTGACCCTATGGATCGTTTTCAAACCGCGCGCGAATTACTGACTGTAATTGATAACATCATAAATCGTATTGGTTTAAACGCCATACAAGAAATGCAAAATTATTTAACTGATATAAGTTATGGCCAAATTTTAAAAAGTAATCTGGTCAATCAATATGCCAACTTAGGAAAAAAAGAACTCTCAAATGGACATATAGGAGCAGCACTTGAAGATTTCGACCGTGTGCTTGCAGATGAGTCAAATCAGCCTGAAGTAAGACGCTTAATAAACCGCCTTACGCGACGAGCTTTGGCTGGTCGTATTTTACGTAATGCCGGCATCGTACTTTTGGGTACGGTAATCGTTACTCTCATCGGTTCAAAATTATTAAATAGCCAGTTACTGCAAAAATCAACAACCAGTGGTAAAATAGCAAACGCTAGCACACAAATTAATGTTGTTCGTAATGTTACTTTTTTAATTCAAGGTAGCGGTGATCTATATATTGATGGCTTCTTAGTAAAACACCAAGCAACAGATGCTATTTCGCATGAACTCTTACCCGGAAAACATCATGCTCGACTAGTTAATAAAGAAAACGATATTGCTATACCTTTCTCTATTCCACTTACTGGTGCTATCGCCCCAATAAAAATAAACGCAACTAAAACTCCAACGAATGCTGCTACAGATATCCCCTCAGTGACTAATCAAACCATTACACCTAAAATACCATCGACTGATATAGAAGCTAAAAACAGATTTGCAAGCCACTTTGCCCCTGCGGATTCAACTAAAAATAAAATAATAAGATTTCGCATCGCTGGCGGACTATGGGTAAATGTTAAAATCGACAATGAACGGGAAATGCGTGAACAATTAAGTCCGGTACCCATTAAACTCGCTTATGGTGAACACCAATTGCGCTTTAGTAATCCATGTTGCGAACCAGTTGAAATAAAAATCAAAGTAAACGATACCGAGCCTCCACAATTAGAGCCAATTAATCTTAAACCTAGCCCGGCCCGACTTTTTATCGAAGGCGCGCCAGTTGGCGCTTTAGTTGAAGTTGCCGGCAAACGCGAAGGTTTACGTTTGGGCGAGCCAATTTTTATTCCTATGACAGTACGGGGACCAACCGAACTGCTGGTGGTAGTAAAAAAAGAAAATCACACCCTTTTACAACAAACCATCCGTTTCGAGCCCGGTCGCGAACACCGTTTGGTGGTAAATGAGAATTAGCCTTGATCTTTGTCGTTAAGATAACAAAACAAATAAGCACAAATAAGCTTAACTAGATACTTGCAGTTAACCGCACAGCCTTGTAACCCATAGATATGCTGGTTCTCGTAAAGGTCCTTACTTGCTTGCTATGTACACAAACCGTCGCCGCAAATGAACCTGCACAAATAGAGTCCGAACTACGACGAGCAAAAAATGAGTATGCTTACGGTAATTATGATAAAGCTGCCGAGCAACTACGAGCATTAGTATACCCTATGCGTCTATATAATGACGAACAGGTAATTGAGACACGAAAATATCTTGCACTATCTTACCACCGCTTAAAACAACCTGAATTAGCAAAATTAGAATTTAAAAAATTACTTTATCTATCTCCAGATTATCAGCTCGATCCCTATACTGTTCCACCCGCTATTATTGAATTGCTTGAAGCCGTACGTTTGCAAATGAAACCAGAGCTCGAGGCGATTAGACAGCGACAAAGCGATGAACAACAAATTAATGATAGCAAACAAATTCGCCTTATAACCCTCGAAAAAACTATGATTGAACATTCTGACTTTGCTACTTTGCTACCATTTGGAGTTGGGCAATTTCAGAATGGTGACTATGGCTGGGGTGCTTTCTTTGCATCTACTGAATTATTTTTTATCGCAGTTAATATTACTGCACATTTATGGGCAAAAAGTTATGGTCCAACTTTTTCAAGCCGCACCATTCAACGTCGTGTGCAAGCTTTAACCATTGCTCAATACGGAGCCGTAGCTCTTTTTGGTTTCACTTGGAGTCTTGGGGTAATGCAAGCACGAGTTAATTTTCAGCCACTTACTCTAGGTTCAAGTATTGTTCATGAAGAAGGTAAACCCAAAATTCCATCTGGCGGCTCACTACATTTTAATTTGAACTTTTAAAAAATGACAGAAATAAATTAGCCCCTCTTTTGGTTTTAAATAAAGAGACAATTTAAAAAATTGATAACTTGACACTAGGGTTTTGGTAACTACTAGTTACCTTGTGAAAGGTTAAGTTAAGTAAGGAGAAAGAAAAGGTGAAAACAACCATATATGCTGCAGCGCTGGTGGTAATTGGCGCTATTTTTGGGTTTGGTTTCTCTACTTGTGGAACGGTAAATAGCGAAAACAGCCAAGCAAAAAACAACAACACTAGTGTGACAGCAATTGCTCAAGCTATGTCACCTTCATCCGCATTTGCTAAAATCCCAGGTAACGAGGCATCAATTGCTGATATTGCTGAAAAAACCGTTGCTAGCGTAGTTAACATCTCCTCTGAAAAAGTAATACGTAACAACCAAGGCCAACAATTTTCACCATTCTTTAGCGACCCCTTCTTTAGACATTTTTTTGGGCAACCTTTTAATGGTCCGCAAATTCCCCAAGAGCAGCGACAAAAGAGTCTTGGCTCAGGAGTTATCGCGACTACTGATGGTATTGTGCTTACCAATAATCATGTGGTCGAACAAGCCGACAAAATCCAAATAGGATTAGCCGACGGTCGTAATTTTGATGCTGAAATTGTTGGTACCGACCCTAAAAGTGATGTCGCCGTTTTACGTCTTAAAGGTGAGTTAAACGATTTAAAACCAGCAAAAATTGGCGATTCAGCTAAATTGCGCCTCGGCGATATTGTGCTTGCAATTGGTAATCCTTTTGGCGTTGGGCAAACAGTTACGATGGGTATTATTTCAGCTAAGGGGCGTGCTGACGTTGGTATCATCGACTATGAAGATTTTATCCAAACTGATGCCGCAATTAATCCGGGCAACTCAGGCGGCGCCTTAATTAACATGCAAGGTGAGCTTATCGGTATTAACACTGCTATCTTATCACGCAGCGGCGGGTATCAAGGTATTGGCTTTGCCATTCCATCAAACATGGTGAAAGTCATTATGGAAAGCCTGATCAAGCATGGCAAGGTGGTGAGAGGTTGGCTTGGTGTAGCTATTCAAGACATTGATGAAAATCTTGCTGAAGCTATGAAGCTCAAGGTGCATTCAGGCGTATTGATTTCTGATGTCACCGAAAAAAGCCCTGCTAGAGCCGCTGGGGTTAAACGTGGCGATGTTGTTTTAAAAGTAGATGGAGAAACTGTCGATTCTACAGGTAAATTGCGCAATCTTATTTCGATTCGTGGCCCTGATAAAAATGTAAAACTTGAAATTTTGCGAGATAGTAAAAAAATTGAGTTGATGGTTAAACTTGCACAAATGCCAGCAGATCTTGGTGGCATTGCTGAAATTGATCAAAATGAAGGCGTGCTCGGCGGTCTTAAATTAGGGGCAATAAACGATCACAATAAAGATAAGTATAAACTGC
The DNA here is from genome assembly GCA_016931625.1 of Deltaproteobacteria bacterium. Lineage (NCBI taxonomy): Bacteria > Pseudomonadati > Myxococcota > Myxococcia > Deltaproteobacteria bacterium. The sequence goes on from JAFGEK010000035.1 coordinate 12,785, forward strand.
CAGAAAAACTCGATCATGGTGTGGTTGTTATTGATGTTGACCCTAACTCATCGGCAGCCAGTGCCGGGTTTAGACCAGGTGACGTAATTTTGGAAATCAACCGTAAAGAGATTAAATCTGTAAAAGAATTCAGCAATATGTATAAAAAAGCTAAAAATCGCATCTTACTTTTAGTGCATAGACGCGGTTCAACCATGTATTTAGTATTGTCGAAAAACGGTTAAAACTAGGGGGATGCCCCTAACCTATGACTTTTTATAAAATAAATATGGTTCGACACGTTCTGCATGCGTGGCGAACCATTTGACGCTGATGTCACTGCTGTGCTAAGAGCAAAAGAATGGCACGTGTTACTGTAGAAGACTGTCTTGAAAATGTCGATAATCGCTTTGCTTTAGTACATCTGGGGGCCCAACGGGCACGTCAGTTGTTAAAAGGCGCTAAACCGACGGTTGAACATTCAAAAAATAAAGCTGCTGTTCTGTCGTTGCGCGAAATCGCTGCTGGTAATGTATATTTCGATGGCGATATTCGTGACGCATTGCGAGATAAACTAGTTTAATTTCTTAATAGTTATTTTTAGATCACCACGTTTTCAAGTCCCGTCCACCTAAGCCATCTTACTAGTTGAAATCATTGAACTTTTTTCTGAATGTAGCAAGACTGTATCAAAACATGGGTGTACAGGTGTGTTTTGGCGATTGCGCTGTGCGATTTCATTAGGTTTTTTTCGTTCGATTTTGTCTCAAGTGGTGTGGTTCTGCGATTCTTTTCATTCATGGTTAGGCGCGAGTCCTCGGCCCTCGCCCTCGCTCCAACACTGCCTTCGAATAAAGCTGGCAATTCTTCTTCTTTATTACAAACCGATTCCAGCTTCACAGGTGCCACACACCCTTAACTATTTATAATTACAATACAATTATTGAGATATTCAAAAAATAGCCGCAATAATTTGATATCTGGCACCCTTGCTGCTGCGCTCTCACCTCTCAAGCTTTGCACTCACCAACCGATTAATACTGACGCCGGCTTCGGCAGCTTGCAGAGTCAAATGGCGATGAGTTTCAGGCGGTAAACGAACTAACAGCCTACCGGAAAAGCGACGCGATGCAATTGGCTCAGGAATAGTTTCATTATCGCGCCTCATATCGCGAATAACTGCGGCCACAAGTTTACGAATACCACGCAATGCCGCTTCTGGAGATGCCGCCAAATGACTAAGGCTAGGGAATTCAGCACAAAGGCCAACATACTCTTGGTCTTCATCTAACCAAGTTAC
>JAFGEK010000036.1 GCA_016931625.1 Deltaproteobacteria bacterium
AAAGTGTAAATTTGCAATCTTTTATAGAGCTTTCTGGGTCACCACATTGGATCAAAAAAGGAATTAAAGCCCAAGTTAAACAAAACGCTTTCATGCTGTGCTCCTAATAATTTACTAAATCTAATGACTGTTATTTTTTACTTAACTTAGATTTTTATAGGTGAATCAACTCTCACTGTTTATATCTGCCGTTTACCTGGGATGCTATATCTTAGCTGCTTAAAAACCTTAAATTTATCCGATTACTATCAAAGAATTAATTGGCTTGACGATATTATGTTACAATCCGTAAAATGGGACAGTTTTATAATTGTATGTTTCCACATACCTAGTACTTACGGAGCTTCTTAATGAACTCTTTAGTTTTATGTTTTATATTATTTTTTTCCACTGCTAGCGACCAAGTTACGCAAAATGTTGCTCATGGCCAAATTAATTGGACTGATAAAACACTTACGGTTACTGGTAGCGGTGCCCCAAATTTAAAAGCAGCCAACGCCGCAGCAGCCAGGCTGGGGGCAGAACGAGCCGCCAAGCTTGACGCTATGCGAAATGCCCTTGAAACTATTCGCGGATTACGACTCTCTGGCAATATAGCTGCAAGTACTACTTTAGATGCTACGCCTGAACTAAAAGCAAAGGTGAGTGGTGTTATACAAGGCTTTAAAACCGCTGATATAAAATATTATTCAGATGGTGGCGTTGATGTAATTTTAACCGGACCACTTGATGGGATCTTATCAGAATTACTGGCTACGAATGTAGGTAATAACTCTGATTCTGCAACTGTTGCCGAGCCGGCGGTTAGCAGTAAAATCAGTGGAATTATTATCAATAGCAAAGGTTTAAAATTAACCCCAGCACTTACACCTAAACTTGTTGATGAAGAAGGCAACATTGTCTATTCAGCTGCACAGATCAATATTGATGCTTTTCGCGAGCACGGTATGATTGAATACATTAAAAATATTGAGCTCGCCAAAAAAAGTATTCGCATCGGCACAAAGCCTTTAATTATAAAAGCCAAAGCTTTAGCAGCGCCTAAAAGTGCCGATATAATTATTACTAATGATGATGCCCAAAAAATTCGTAAATTAAGCGCTATACTCACTCAAGGTAAAGTGGTTATTGTTTGCGACTAGCTCCCTGTAAAAACGCCAATTAGGACATTAACTTATTGCCACTTAATTAGGAGGCAGCAAAAACATGTTAAAGATAATTAATATAAACACAAAGACCACATTACTCAAAGTGTTCACCGTATTTCTTATGACATCTCTTATAACACTTTACGCACATACTACTTTTTCTAAAATAAATAATATTAAAGCCACCAAGGTGCAAGCAGTTGGGCAAGCAGCGATTATTGACAATGACAATATTATGGCGCGCGACAAAGCCATAGCTGATGCATTACGCAAAGCGATTGAGCAAGCCGTTGGCACTATGGTGACAAGTGAGACTTTAACCCAAAACTTCGAACTCATCTCCGACCGCATCTATAGTAAGGCTAAAGGCTATGTGCGCTCTTATAAAATTATGGCCGAAAATAAAAATGAAGGTGTCTATCAGGTTACTATCGAAGCAAATGTTGCTGCCGGCAATTTACATAATGACCTCGATGGCTTGCTAGCGGTTCTTAAAACTAAAAACATGCCTCGGGTGCTGGTTATGGTAGCCGAACAAAATGTCGGTCAAGCCGGTGCCGATTTTTGGTGGGGCAACTCAACCTTTAGCACCAACCTTGATGTGGTTGACAATACCTTTGTTAATACTTGGCGACCTAAAGGTTTGAAATTTATCGATCGCCAAGCACTTAATGGCAAATTGACAACGTCATCTGCCCTTACTAGTGCTGAACCTAGTGATGCTGCCGTTAAAGAATTTGCTGCTATGGCAGGCGCTGAACTTGTTATTATAGGCAAAGCTGTGGCTATTGATACTGGCCCGGTTATGGATACGAAAATGCATTCAATACGTGCCAATATTTCGGTGCGTACCTTAAATTTAGACACCGGAGAAATCCTCTGTACTTCAATGCAATCTTTAGCTGTAGCTCATATAGACCCAGTTACTGGTGGTACATTAGCTTTGCAAAAAGTAGCCCAGCGCGCAGCTGATGATTTATTACAAAAAATCACTGCACAATGGGAAAGACATACTGCGGGGCCGATGGCAATTAAGTTAGTACTTAAAAATATTACAAAGATGAAACAACTACGCACGATTAAACGTGTGCTTAGCAATAAAACTCGCGGTGTTGTTGAAGTGCGGCAAAGATTATTTAAAGCCCCTACTGCTGAACTTGAAATTGAATATAAAGGTTCAGTACAAGATTTAGCTGATGCACTTGAATCGGCTAAATTTGAAAAAATCACATTAGCGGTTGATGAAATAACTGCTAACACTGTTGTGGTAGTACTTAAATGAAAATACTATTTTTAAAAGATGCTCACCGAGCACACCGTTTTATATTTGCTGCTGCACCACCTATAATTTTTGCTGTAATCGCAGCATTACAGTCAATGCCAGTAACTGCTGCCAAAAATTCCGATACTACCGTATTAAGCTTGGCTCTGGGCGATGTGCAAAAAAGATCCAAAGCTGGTGGCAACTTTAACAAGGCAGCAACTGGTACCATCTTTTACGAAGGTGATCGCTTACGCACTGGCCTAGCTTCACGCGCTGAACTTAAACTTGCCGATGGTTCGGTGCTACGCTTATTTGAAAAATCAGAAGTAGTAGTACGAACTGCGCGTTTTAAAAACTCGCAACGCCAACGTTTTTCTGCCAAATTAACCTTAGGTCGACTTTGGGCTGCAGTTATCGGCGCTGTTGGCAATAAAAAAGGAACCGGAGCCTTTGAAATAAGCACCCCTAATGCAGTATGTGGTGTTCGTGGTACTCGTTTTAATACAGAAATAGATAATAATGGTACGACTACCGTTAAAGTTTACAACGGTCGTGTTCTTATTTCGAATCGACCAATATATGCCCGCAGTGGAGCTACTAAAAATAATCGTGTACAAGTTCCTGGCCCCCAAGAAGTCAGCCGTAAACAGTGGGAAGAAATGGTTGCTGACGCTATGCAGCAAGTAACTATTGCTGCTAACGGTAAAATGAGTGCACCACAAGCTTTTACTGCTAGTGGTGATGATTGGGAAAGTTGGAATGAAGCGCGTGATAGAGATTCGGGATTTAAAGAGTAAAGACATAGCATTTATTAAGACCGGTAAACGGCTTAATTAAATGCTAAACTAAGTTGTACGAATAACCTCGGCGGTAATTTATGAAACCAAAACTATCCATACTTACACTTGTTGCTGCGGTAACAATGAGTTTTAATCTAGTAGGCTGTGATCAGCCTCTTTTACAAAAAATTAAAAATATTAATGCCCCCAATGAGCAAAACAGTTGTGCTCCTGATGCACCAGCAAGTGATTTAGCGGCAACAGCTTATAACGACCATATCTAATTACACTGGGTATCGAGTGCTACTACCGCACAAGGTTTCACTATAGAACGACATCTGCCTGGCGAAAGCGCCCTTGGCGAAATCGCGCGCGTTGATGCCACCACTTTTCTTATAGTGATACTAATGTGACAATGGGTCGTGTTTATATCTATCAGGTACGCAGCTATCGCCAAGTTGCTGCCGAAGATTGCTTTTCTACACCTACTGATGCTCTAAGTGTAACTACCCCACCGGTAGCGCTTATTGATATCTCGATTACTCCAGCCGGCCCTGATATTTTGCAGCTAGTATTAACCGATACTAATCAAGGCACCGTGCAATATCAAATCGAACGACGTCAAGGAACTGATGCTTTTACTGAACGAGGTCCGCTGCTAGTAACCACACTTTCTGATGCTGCGCAACCTATTTTCTTAGATGCTGTGACCCCTGGTGAAAGTTATGATTATCGCGTTGCGGTGGTTAATGAAAGTGGTACTTCTGATTGGCTGCCGCGAAACGCAACTGCATCAACTGCCCCGGTTTTAACCTGGAGTGGCACTACCCCCGAGTTGACACCTGTGTGTAGTTTACATTTAAGTGGAAGCGCCAGTTTTGATGATACCTGGCGTGGTAGTTTTCAAAGTGCAAGTGCTGTTGTTGATGGGGCGACCACGACAAGCGCTACTGCTAGTGGATTATATGCTACCCTTACTGACTTAAACGAAAGAACATTTACCGCCACCTGGACAGTTAATGATAATCTTGGCGGTAGCACCTCACTAACGCAAAACTTAAACCTATCGGTATAGCCGCCATTGGCACGGGGATTTACTTGCGCTTCTTTGGCGCTGATCCAGATCGCTATAATAATGTACGTACGCAAGTAAAAGTTGAAGCAAATAACTCACCGTTAAAACTCACTTATCCTACAACGACAAATTATGTTTCTAGTACAACCCATTATGAAAGCAGCATCAGCATAGCCCCAATGTTTGGACCATTCTTTGGCGCCATGGGTACATTTTAAACGTCCAAGATACCAATTTTTTTTGTTAGAAATCTATTCTTAACTGCGAAGATCTTCAAAACCAGTCTTCTGTGAGGTTGCGCCATTGTGGTGCGCCGGCCGGGGGCTCTTATTATTAAAGGGATGCAAATGCATAAGTTACTAGTATCACGAGCAAAACGTATTTGGCTTACCAATTTCGCACTCACAATCACTAGTGCTTTGGTTATGCTAATCGCTTCAAACGCGGCTGCTCAAGCAGCACCAGAGTTAGTTAAATACGGTAATCGTTGGCTTATTACTGCATATGATGACACTTCACCTGTACATCAGCAACATGCTACTCAGGGATTATGTTTTAAGTATATTGGCACTGTCGGTACACATATGCGTTATATTTGGTGGTCTGACACTTTTCACGATTGGAATGGCACAGCTTCTCAAGAAGGTGATCAGATATTTATGTACGGAGACTATGCCGACGACACAGGTCACGACGGTATGCAGTGGTCAATTGTTACCTCAAGTCCAAACAATATTGGTGCTGGACATTGGCGTGAATGGCGAGAAGATGGCAACTTTGGCAAAACCATTGGCTTTGGTAATGCTAAATTCGAAAGAGTCGGATATTGTAAAATTAGCATCGACGAAGCCAAATACATTGAGACCGAAAAAGATATCAGTGGCGTAGTCCCTGTTAATCCTCTTGCGCCTCAAGACAACGACGAACTCAGACAATAACTTTCGTTTGCTTACGCTGAAAAAACGCACTCATATGTAGTCAGGGGACATCCCCCAATATCCTTTCTATTTGCCACCAATTCCACAGCACTTATTTTCTTATCTATTTTTGGTGGGCTCCCTTAACATCATAGTTATGTTTGCAAAACTGTTTTAATTATTTAAAAAGTAAGCTGACTTACTTTGCCATTTTCTATATAATCACAGCCATGTGCTTATTATCTATAGCCCGCGCGAGTGCCGCAAAATCGTGCTTACTTTAATGGGTAAATAGAGGTCATGGTATTTTTTACTAAAACTCATGCTTGCGTTCGCTATCATAACGATAAGCAAAGCAGCTATACTTACACCCTTCGTCTCGTACAATGGCTGGCTACTTTGCGTTGCCCGCTGTCATGCGCTCATTGTCTTACTGGCGATGTGCATATCCCCGATATGCCACTCACGGTGGTCTTGCGCCTAATCGACGAAATAGCCTCACTCAACGTTGAAGAATTCTTGATAACCGGTGGTGAGCCATTGGTTCGCGAAGATCTTCCAGAGATCATCGCGCGCCTTGCTGATCGAAAAATACGCTACAGCCTCAATACCGCCATTTATCCAACACCTACACAACAACAAGCTTTTACGCGCTGGCCACCAGCATTCGTTGCAGTTAGCATCGACGGCCCTGAAGCATGTCATGATAGCTTTCGTGCTAATCGTGGGGCGCTTACTGCGGCGCTTCGCACCATAGAATTCTTCTCTCATCTCTGTCCGGTGGCGGCTGGCACTACCGTATCCACGGTGAATTATAAAGAGCTTGATCGCACTTTGGGACTGGTAGCACAAAGTGGTGCCTCGTCATGGGGTCTGCATCTTCTCGTCGCTGAAGGCAGAGCCGCGACTCGACCCGAACTATTTCTCTCTCACTCGCAACTTAAACACTTGTTGGCATTTATCGCGCGTCGGCGTAGCTATTTTCCCGTGTCACTGGCCGATGAAGTCGGATACTGTGGTGACCACGAGCCGTTAGTACGGGATGATCCGCTTTGGTGCGGTGCTGGTCGTGCTCAGTGTGTGATCTTGCCTGACGGTGAGGTGGTGCCTTGCACCACACTCGATCATAGTGAAAGTGCCGGTAACATTCACCGGCAATCTCTTCGCGATATTTGGGAACATGGTTTTTCAAAACTACGACAATATACCCCAGAAGGAAAATGCCGCCATTGTGAATATGCCCGAGCCTGCGGTGGAGGTTGTTGGCTTATGCGCCGCCACAATACCGCGTGCTTTCGTGATGTATGGCATATGCCTGGGGTATTACGTACTGCCGCGGGGGTAGCCGCATGTCTTGGTGTTCTTGGCTTGCCCGACACTAATGTAGTGCATGCAAAAAACCACGCTAAAGCCAAAACCGCGTTGCCGATCGATTGCATCGCACTTGTACAACAGCATCCATCAATAGCAGCTCCAGGATCTCCAGTTATCGAGCCTAGCATCGAAAGACGAATTTTATGCTGGTATGATGAAGCGACCACGCAACGTTTTTTACACGGTATATATAATGCTGATGCCAACACCACTGTTTTTAGCAATCAAGGCGAGGCCTTTCTCGCGGCGATGAGCACTGGTAAACTCGCCAATGATATCCCCACGCGAGTAGCGGCGGTAGAGCAAGCGCTCACTACCTCTGAGCCTTCACTGGCGCTGGCAGCACTTTTATGGCGAGCGCTAGCCGAACCCTGTCTTGATGGTGGTCCGGTGGCCGCGCGCCCGATCAATGAACGTCAGGCCTTGCGAAAAGCGTTAGGTGCACTTGCTCGCACCGCCTTTGCTTGGCGTGCAGCATCCTTCGCTAAGCGTCTCAAGCCTTATCTGCAGCGAGGTGACAAATATGTAGCTCCCAGCTTTTTAAAGAAAAAAGGCATGACGCGACCGATCCTGTGGCGCGAGCTGTACTATGATACGCAACAAGAACGTTGGGGTAATGACAAAAATGAAGCATTAGAAGCATATCTGCAGCGCCATCCTTATGCCGAAGAATTAAGTTTACAGATCGTAGAAATTGTCGGTAAAGTTGAGTTGACAAACTTTTTGAGACAAGAAGTTACCAGTAGCTATTTAGAAATTTTCGATATCATCACTACCGATGATGCTCCTGCAACCTTGATTATCAACGAGGTAACGACCAACCGCGAACTACATGAACGCCGCATTATATTACCGGCAAATGCAGAGATAACCTATGCAGATGTGCTACGTTTGGCGCATGAGCAATACGCTACCGAACTTGATACTGCCTCCATGCATCTTGCTGCCGGCAGCGGTTATAGCTTTGGGTTTATGGCAATTGATCCTCTGCTGCTGCAATCGATGCGAACTCTTGCCTCAACCACTACTGATGATCAGCACTTTCGTCTAATTCACTCCAAACGCTGGCTTGCTGATTTCTGGATGTTTTAGAGTGTGTATTTAGCCAAGATGATATAGGAATACAATAATTTATAAAAATAAGGTTTTATAAAGAAATCAAATGACTAGTCAGCGCATTAATGACATAACCATAATCGGCGGTGGCATTGTCGGTATTTCTACCGCCTTGACAATTTTGCAAAAAGCTCCATCAATACGTCTTTGTGTACTTGAAGCTGAAAATCAGCTTGCCGCTCATCAAACCGGCAATAATAGTGGCGTTATTCACTCTGGTCTTTATTACCAACCTGGCTCTCTTAAAGCTCACAATTGCTATCATGGCAGAGCAAAATTGCTGCGCTTTTGTGATGAAGAAAATATACCTTATGAACTATGTGGCAAAATCGTAGTCGCAACCCAAAAAGCTCAGCTAGCAAAGCTTAACCAACTTGAACAACACGCCAAGCAAAATGGTCTTGCTGGGGTCAAACCCATTACTGCAGATGAAATAAAAAATTATGAACCCCATGCTGCAGGTATCGCAGGTCTTTATGTACCAGAAACTGGCATCATTGATTTTCGTCAAGTTGTTACTGCCATGGCTAAGCGAATAAAAAACGCTGGTGGTCAAATTATAACTAATGCAAAGGTAATAAAAATCGTTCGCAAGGCCACAGAAATTATCTTAGTTAGCAAATCGGGCGATTATAAAACCCGTGCTATTATTAATTGCGCGGGCTTGCAGTCTGATCGTGTTGCACGAATAAGCAATGTTATTCCTAATGAACGTATAGTCCCGTTTCGCGGTGATTACTTTACTCTTAAAGAATCAGCGCAGCATTTAGTTAAGCATCTTATCTATCCGGTGCCAGATCCTCGCTTCCCGTTTTTAGGGGTGCACTTTACTCGTCGTATTAATGGTGAATTCGAAGCCGGACCAAATGCAGTACTAGCTTTAAAACGTGAAGGCTATAAACGCACTAGTTTTTCATTACGCGATACTTGCGAAACTTTATCATATACCGGCTTCTGGCGTATGGCTTTTCGTTATTGGCAAACGGGCCTAGCTGAAATGTGGCGTGCGTTTAGTAAAAAAGCTTTTGTGAAAGATTTGCAGCGGCTAGTTCCCGAAATTACTGCTACGCATGTTACCTACAGTAGAGCTGGTGTACGTGCCCAAACGCTTAACTCTCATGGGCAACTGATTAATGATTTCTGTTTGCTTGAACGAGAAAAAATGATTCACGTTCTTAACGCGCCATCACCTGCGGCCACGGCGTCTTTAGCGATTGCTGAAACTATTGCTGAACGATTTTTAAAAAACAAATGCGATTAGGGGGGTGCCTACATGTCCAATTATAAAAAAATACTAAAATGACATCAGTTTAATCTTTACCTATTGCTTAATAGTGCTATCTTACTACCCGATTATGGCAAAATGTATCCGTTGCAACAGTGGTGGGGCCAAACGTTTTTGTGCAACCTTAAAAATAACATTTGTCCAATTTGTTGTGCAGAGCAAATTGCCAATATAAATTGACTTGTCACGATGAAATTCTCGGGGTTGATAGCAATCGCCCCAACGAGCTCGCAAGGCTATCAATTGCGGCAGCATCAGGCAAAGTAACTTTTAATTGAAAGTTACCGTTTTCGTCTTTTTCTAAGCATTCATGCAACCGCTGTTTGAACATCTTTGTCATTGCTTGGGATTCATTATTTTCTTCTTGCTGCGCCAGCATTTCACCAAGAAAATTAAATGCTGCACCTAAAAGATGCCCGCCGGCCAGAGAAATTTGTTTTTGCTGCAAAATATTTTTAGTTACTTGTTCTTGCCGAGTTCTCTCGCTTTCATCAAATATAGCTTCGGGTTTTGCCCCGAGAAGAATTTCAAGACGGCTCTTTAACTCATCCATACCGATGGCAAGATCAACGGCATCGATTTCGCTATCTATGTCAAGTGCTGCGTTTGCTAGATCATTTTTTGCTGCTAGCGTACCAAGAAGATTTTCTTCAATGGTAGCTTCAGTTACCATTATATAAACCTGCACTGGCTGTGTTTGCCCCATGCGATGGGCTCTACCAATACGTTGCTCTAATACTGCCGGATTCCAAGGCAGATCGACATTGATAATGGTATTGGCGGCTTGTAAATTTAAACCGGTGGCGCCCGCATTGGTTGCAAGAAATACCTTACAATCTTGATCGGTTTGAAACTGATGCACTAATTGCTGCCGCTTCTTTTGTAATACCGATCCGTCAAGCCGCACAAATCGTAAACCATAACGTTTAAGAATCGGCTCTATAAGATTCAGCATAGTTGTCCATTCTGAAAAGATAATGGTTTTGCGATTTTCTTCATTGGCAATCCGCTCAAGCAAATTATCAATTTCTATAAGTTTGCTTGAATAGCTAGGTTCCTGCTTGTCTATTAAAAATGTACTATCTGCAACCATGCGACACATAAGCAACGCTTTGCGTAACCTAAGCAAATCCATCTCAGAAATATAAGGTTTTTTCACAATAGAGCTAACGATTTTCATGTTGGTGCCGTGCATACATAATTGCTCATCTGTCGGTGCGATGCGCATAATCTTTGTCGTACGTGGTGGCAATTGCTTCATTACCGAAGTACGGGTGCGGCGCAGTAATATTGGTTTTAAACGCTCTCTTAACTCAGCAAGATTTTTATAACCTAGCACCTTGCCACTTTCGTCAATTATGCGATGCTGATTAAAAAATCGAAAAGCCGGCCCCAAACGGCGATCATCAATAAAGCTAATAATCGAGTATAGTTCGTCTAAGCGATTCTCTAAAGGCGTACCAGTAAGCACCAGAGCAAATCGAGATTGCAAGCCCTTTACAATACGACTGGTTTTCGCCTCCCAATTTTTAATGCGTTGCCCTTCGTCTAAAATAATCAGATCCCATTTAACCTGTTCAATGGCGAGAATATCGCGAAATACCTGCTCGTAATTACAGATAGTAAAAAAATAATCGTTATCATATTGCTTTACTCGTTGCTGCGCGCTGCCAATTACAAGTTGACAGTCGCGATTGGCAAAACGATGTATCTCATTGCACCATTGGGATTTCAAAGAAGTTGGGCAAATAATAAGTACCTTTTTTATACCCGCCTGTTGTGCGAGTAACTCAGCTACCCCAACACCCTGAATAGTTTTACCTAAGCCCATATCGTCGGCAAGAATGGCCCGACCCGCGCCGACTGCGAAAGCTATGCCGTCCATTTGATATGGCAACAACTCAAATTTTAACAATTTTTTGCGCAAAGGATGCGCAGCCGGGTTGTTTCGAATATTGTTTATCAGACCCTCTAAGCGTCGTTGCTGTAGTTGATATTGAATATACTCTTCTGCATCTGGGTATATGTTTACTTTGTATCCGCTTGCTTCTAACTTATTAACGCAAGAAAGCAACATATGAATATCATGAATTGATTTATTCTGCACCGGTTGCACAATCTTAGCTATTTCTTGATCGATTTTTTCTGGCAAAAGCAGACGCAACTCTAAATTTTTGCCATAGTGCATATGTACACTTATATTTTTGCGTTGGTAGGGCTGCTTGCAAACCGCCGCGGGAAAGCGTTGCTTGAGTTTGCCTAAAACATTGAGTATATGCTTGCATGTGCCTAATGTGTTCTTACGAAAATCAGGACAAGAGCAATATGATTCGCCCGGATTCCAACCTCTAATAGCCACGCGGTGGGTTTTACCCGACTCAGTATTGGTAACCGTATAATCAGTCCAGATCGTGGTAGGATCCATAGACTTAAGAATCATCTTTTCTTTTTTAGCACGCTCTTGTCTATCTTGCAGAGCCTTTACTAGCAACTCTTCGTCACTAAGACTCGCAACTGGTTTTCGCTCTGGTGGCGGTTTTGCTAAACCTAGCGCTATCTTTTCTTCAAGGATAAGTGCTAGGGCTGCCCCAACATGTTCGCACGCTGAGGTACAAACGCTGCATTGCAAATGCAATCTCTGCCGTGCATTATCGGCCAAACTAATGCTTGCGAATACTTCACCAAAGCCAAGATCGAGGCGAAAAATTTCATTATCAAAAATCACCTGTGTATCAATGTTGGTGATATCAAACTTACCACCTTGTCTTATAAGCCTTTCGCCATCAGGCCCGAGTAACTTACATGCAGCCCGATAGGTAAGCCGTGATAGTATATCTTTAAGAGTAAGCTCGCTTCTGTGTTTGGTTG
>JAFGEK010000037.1 GCA_016931625.1 Deltaproteobacteria bacterium
ATATTTCAAAAAATTAAGGTTGTTTGGCACCCCAAAAAGGGCACCCCAAAAAGGTGGGGTGCGATGCAAGTGGTCAGGCGATAACAATGCGAATACTATGTTGACCTTTTCGATCTCCAACAAGCGCTTCAAGACGATTGTTAGGCGGAATTCGCAAGTCGGCGATTCCTTGCGCATTATTCAACATACGCAACTTGCGCCGCGCCACAGATTGAATGTCTGTAGGCAGTCTTCGTGATAAGTCACCACCCCAAATTTTTTCGGTTTCTTTATCGCGAAAACTTTTAATCATTATTAATAAATAATATCGTAACGCGTTAATAACGTCAAGCAGTCATATTGGCCATGTTACTGATACGGTATATGTCCGCAGTATAAATAGGTTCGGCACTCTTATAATTTACCTGCAACTTGCAGACGAACACGGGCGCGTTGTGCTCGATTGAATTGATTTTGATAGTCATCAGAGGTTGTAGATAAATTAGCTAAAGCCGCTTCAGAAGCTTTTAAAGATTTACGTGCGCGTTCAACATCTATTTCGTTAGCTCGTTCAGCGGTTTCAACTAGCAGTGATACATGATTGCGGTCGACTTCTAAAAAACCACCTGAGATAGCAAAGCGTTCGTTCAGTGTATTATTTTTGCTGTGAAGCTCAACTATGCCAGGCGCTAAATCAGCTAGCAGGGTGCAGTGATCAGGAAGAATACCAACTTGACCCATCGCTGAAGGGGCAACAACCATATCGACTTCACCATGAGACACTTGCCGGTCTGGGGTGACAAAACTAACCATGAGTTGCTTTACATTAGCCATGACTTTTAGCCTAAAGTTTTTGCTTTGGCTACGGCATCTTCAATAGTGCCAACCATATAAAAAGCTTGTTCAGGTAGCGCGTCATGTTTGCCATCAACAATTTCTTTAAAGCCTTTAATAGTATCAGTCAGCTCTACATAAACACCTTTGTAACCGGTAAATGTTTCGGCAACGTGAAAGGGTTGTGATAAAAATCGTTGAATACGACGCGCTCGGGTAACTACAAGTTTATCTTCATCGTTTAATTCATCCATACCCAGTACTGAGATAATGTCTTGCAACTCTTTATTGCGTTGTAAAATCGATTGTACTTGGCGTGCTGTTTGATAGTGTTCATCACCAATAACAATAGGGTCTAGCAGACGTGAAGTAGAATCAAGTGGGTCGACAGCCGGGTAAATACCAATTTCAACTATTGCACGTGATAAAACCGTAGTGGCGTCAAGGTGAGCAAAGGTTGTTGCTGGGGCTGGGTCAGTAAGATCGTCAGCAGGAACATAAATTGCTTGTACCGAGGTGATGGACCCTTTGTTGGTTGAAGTAATGCGTTCTTGCAGAGCGCCCATTTCGGTAGCTAAAGTAGGTTGATAGCCCACAGCGCTGGGCATACGCCCAAGCAATGCTGAAACTTCTGAACCAGCTTGAGTAAAACGAAAGATGTTATCAATAAACAGCAAAACATCTTTGCCTTCATCATCACGAAAATATTCAGCCTCAGTTAAAGCTGATAAAGCTACGCGGGCTCTAGCACCAGGAGGCTCGTTCATTTGCCCATAAATTAAAGCGCATTGGCTTTTGCCCGGGATTAATTTGATTGAGCCATCAGGATTTTTTAGCGGATGGCCATTTGCATCTTTTTCTGCGGCGATAACGCCGGAGTCAATCATTTCATAATAAAGGTCGTTACCTTCGCGAGTTCGCTCACCAACACCAGCAAATACTGAGAAACCGCCACGGCGTACGGCAACATTACGAATTAGTTCCATAATGAGAACAGTTTTGCCGACGCCGGCACCACCAAAAAGACCGATTTTACCGCCACGCGCGTAAGGCGCAAGCAAATCAATGACCTTAATACCGGTTTCAAACGTCTGTACTGAGGTTGATTGCTCAGTAAATGTAGGAGCGGGGCGATGGATCGGTCGATATTTTTTAGTTTTGACCGGACCAAGATAATCGACCGGCTCGCCAATTACATTAAGAATACGACCTAAAACTTCTGGACCAACCGGCATTGCAATAGGAGCACCGGTACTTTTTACGGGGGTGCCACGTACCAAGCCATCAGTGACTTCCATGGCCACAGTACGTACGGTATTTTCACCAAGATGCTGTGCAACTTCTAACACTAAATTATCAGCTTGGTCATTAATACTAGGATTCGTAGCAGTTAACGCCGTATAAATTTGCGGCACTTGCCCGGGCGGAAACTCGACATCTACGGCAGGTCCGATAACCTGAGTAACATGCCCTTGTGCTAGTGCTTCTGCTGCCATTTTGTTTTTCTCCATTAAAGATCAGCGTTACATTTTTAATGAGCTTGAGCTTTAGCGCCGGTCTTTTTTAAAAGTTAGTTTTATCCCTTTAATGCTTCAGCACCGTTGACGATTTCCATTAATTCACGAGTGATCGCCGCTTGCCGAGTACGGTTGTAGAGCAAGGTGAGGCGGCTCACGAGATCTTTAGCGTTTTGCGTGGCGGTATCCATCGCGGTCATGCGCGCGCCGTGTTCGGCTGCAGAGCTTTCAAGCAAGGCTCGCCAAATTATGGTAGCAACATAGCGTGGTACTAGCAGATTGAGAACTGCAGAGTGATTAGGCTCATAAATATAATCAATATCTTCACCGATGGGTAGTTCAGCGTGCACGATAGGCAGCAAATCAGTAACCACCACTCGCTGCGTCATGGCGCTCTTAAATTCGTTATAAAGCAAATAAACCGCGTCGAGATCATGAGCAATGAAATCTTGACATAAGCCTTCGGCAATATTGGTGGCTTTATGATAACCAAGCTCGTTAAAGACATTAGGATAGTTACGCAACGTAGCAACTTTGCGTTTAGTAAAATAATCACGACCTTTACGACCAATAGTTGCAATAGTTAGCTTTTCAAAGCGTGAGCCATGCTCGCGAATAAAGTGTTCGGCTTGTCGTAAAATATTGATGTTAAAAGCGCCGCATAGACCACGATCAGAAGTCATTACGGCAAGTAAAACTCTACGGGGTTCGCGCATTTCAAGCAAAGGATGGGCGGCTTCACTACCATGGCTATCAGCACGAGTAGCTAGGCGTTGTAACATTGCCCCTAGTTCATTGGCATATGGTCTAACCGAGAGGATGGCATTTTGCGCCCGGCGTAATTTGCTAGCTGCAACCAGTTTCATTGCTCCAGTAATTTTTTGCGTGCTTAAAATCGAGCGCACGCGTTTGCGAATCTCTCTTAACGATGCCATTGTTATTAAGGCCTTTATCAGGGTTAGCTTTTTTTAAAAAAAGCGTCGATAAGTTTTTAAGTCTCCGCTGGTTTAAAGATATCTTTAAATTGCGCCAACACATTTTCGATACTAGCTTTTACGGCATCAGTTAATTCACCGGTTTTTTCAATCTCATCAAGCACATTGGTGTGTCGTGCCGAAACAAAACTTTCAATTTCGCTAGCCCAACGTGCAATGTCTTGATGAGGAATATCGCGCACCCAAGTTTTATTTTTGCCTGGCATTTTTTGCGTACCAGCATAGATTTGGATGATCTGTATACCGACACGCATTGGAACATACTGACCTTGCTTGAGCATCTCAGTTAAGCGCTGCCCATTTGCCAGTTGCTCTTGGGTAGCTTTATCTAAATCAGAACCAAATTGTGCAAAAGCAGCCAAATCACGGTATTGCGCTAATAAAATACGTAAGTTACCGGCAATTTTGCGCATGGCTTTAATTTGCGCAGAACCACCAACACGTGAAACCGAAATACCCACGTTAACTGCAGGACGTTGTCCAGCATAAAATAAATCACCTTCAAGATAAATTTGCCCGTCAGTGATTGAGATAACATTAGTGGGGATATACGCAGCAACGTCACCGGCTTGAGTTTCGATGATCGGCAGTGCGGTTAGCGAACCACCACCTTGCGCATCAGACATTTTTGCGGCGCGCTCAAGCAAACGCGAATGGAGATAGAAAATATCGCCAGGATAAGCTTCACGACCTGGTGGTCGACGCAGCAGTAGTGACAATTGGCGATAAGCTACCGCTTGTTTAGAAAGGTCATCATAAATAATTAAAGCATGCTGACCATTGTCGCGATAGTACTCACCCATGGCGCAACCTGAATAGGCGGCTAAAAATTGCATAGGTGCGGGATCAGAAGCTGTTGCCGAAACAACGGTAGTATATTGCATAGCACCGTGTTGTTTAAGCTTGTCAACAACTTGCGCAACAGTAGATTGCTTTTGTCCGATAGCAACGTAAATGCATTTAACGTCACCACCTTTTTGGTTGATAATAGTATCAATAGCCAAGGCGGTTTTGCCGGTTTGACGGTCACCAATGATAAGTTCACGTTGCCCACGACCGATAGGTATCATTGAATCAATAGCTTTTAGGCCGGTTTGCAGTGGCTCATTAACCGATTGGCGTGGCAAAATACCAGGTGCTTTCACTTCAATTAAACGACGTTCATTTGCAGCTAATTCGCCAAGACCATCAATGGGTTCACCCAAGGCATTTAACACACGACCTTGGGTGGCGGGCCCAACTGGAACATCAGCAATTCGTTTAGTGCGTTTAACAGTGTCGCCTTCTTTGATATCATGGCCTTCACCCATAATGGCGACGCCAACATTATCTTCTTCAAGGTTTAGTACCAAACCTTTAACGCCACCAACAAACTCAACCATCTCGCCAGCCATAACGCTTTTAAGGCCGTAGATGCGGGCAATACCGTCACCAACCGAAATTACGCTACCGGTTTCGGCAACTTCAGTTTTATGTTCAAAGTCACTGATCTGCTGTTTGATAATGTTGCTGATTTCTTCAGCGCGAATTTGCATACCTTATACCCCATTTGCCTTAAATATGCCTAAGCCAAAAAACGTTCGCGTAATAAATCGAGCGATTGGCGAAGACTTGCATCTAAAGTTACGTCACCCATATGACAAATTAGACCACCAATAATTTCAGTATTAACAGTGATACTTAAAATAACTGGTTGACTACAGCGTTGTTCAAGAATTTGCTTGAGCCGCTGTTTTTGTTCGGGGGTTAATGCAATTGCAGAAGTAATATAAGCACGTAAACGATTGCAGTGTTTATCTGCTGCTGCAAGTGTTGCTTGGACAATCTCGCCAAGCTCTTTTAGGCGAGAACGATTAGCAAGAAGTAAAATGAATCGTTTGGTATCGTCATTAAGACCAAGTTTTTGCAATACCGCTTGCAAAGCCAGAAGCCCTTCATTTTGTAATAACGGATTCTTAAGCACATTTTGTAGCTCTGGGCTTAATAAGTAAGCAGAGTGAAAAAGCGCTAAACCATTGGCCAAAGAGTCAACAGCTTCATTACCACCTTTGCTAGCTGCAACTTCAACGGCGGCAGTAGCATAGCGTCTGGCAACAGCACTCACGAAATCTCTCGCTTTGCTGGTTGTTTAACAAGCCAGTCAAAATTGTCAAAATCGCGCAAAGCATTATCAATCATACGTTGGCGATCAGCAGCGGTAATATTATTTATTAATATTTTTTCGGTCGTTTCTAAAACTTGCAAGCTAAGGGTTCGCTGTAAACGTTCGCGGGATCTTTGCGTTTCTTGAGAGATGATTTCTTTAACGTCTTCACGTAAACGCAAAGCATATGCACGGCCATCGGTAATAATTCTCTCACTAATTGCTGCCCCACCTTCTTTTACTCGAGTGCACAGTTGTAAAGCTTCGCTTTCAACCGCGGCTAGTTTATTGCGTGTAGTTTCATATTCATTTTTAGCTGCAGTAAAAGCATTGTCATTGGCAATTACAGCTTGACTGATGCTTTGATGTCGAGAGGAAAAACCTTTTTTTAAGGGGCCTTTAGTAAAAAAAATTAGGAGTGATACAAATATTAAAAAATCAATAATATACCAACCAACCGGTGGTGTGAGTAAATCCCAATGCCACCAGTTGATATGAAATTCACCAGTATGGCTACTTGAAGCTAATGTTAGAGCAGGTGCAAATAACAGTATTGCAAAAATGTTTAAGGACCAAACTTTTAGGTGGGTATTAAACTTCAAGATTTTACCTCACGCTGAAGAAGTTTGGTCGATAGAATACTTGCAAGCTTGTTGGTTTCTTTTTGCAGCTTTTGTTGATTTTCTTGCTCAAGAGCAGAAATTTGTTCGCGTGCTTGGTTAAGGGAGTGAGCAATTTCTTGTCGTATTTCGCTAAGCAGTCGCCGTTCTTCTTCGCGAGCAGCGCTGATGAGTTTGTCGCTTTCACTCATGGCAGCATCACGAGCAGCGCGCATACGAGCTTGGTAGACTTCGAGATCAGCGGCAGCCTCGTTTTTAAGTTTTTCGATTTCATCTTTAATTGCATACATACGTTCGTGACGCAGAGCAAAGACACGTAAAAGCGGCTTAAATAAAATCGGATTTAATACAATGAGTACAATTAAAAATAACCCAAGTTGTATTAAAAAGGTGAAGTCAAGATCCATACTTCTTCCGACTTATAACCTTGCATCTAGCGTTTGTTTTAAACGATCTAAAAATAAACGCTGACACACGGTCGCGTATAATTGTTGATGCAAAACTTAGGGCTAGTTTGTAGTCGCGTTAAGGCTCTGCGTCAAGTCGAGGTTTAGTCAAATTGGGATGAGCAAAAGCACTCATTTCAATTTTTTGTAGGGTTATTTGGGAAATTTAAATAATAAATGGTTTGGTTGGTGACGATTAGATATCAAATAATATTACCTAATCTAATTGCAGTACTACCTTTTTTCTTTTAATTAGCCCCCTATCATGGACGCACTTAAGATTATTGGTGGTCGATCGCTTAAAGGTCAGGTTAGAATTTCTGGCTCAAAAAATGCCTCATTGCCGATTATGGCTGCGGCTTTGCTAGCTTCGGGTAAGAGTGTTCTTGATAATGTGCCCGAGCTTGCCGATGTTTATACGCTTGGCAAGGTGTTAGAACACATGGGGGTCAAGGTTGAGCGCATTGGCCACTGTCTACATATTGATGCTTCATATTTAAATCATCTTGAAGCGCCATATGAGTTAGTGCGTACCATGCGTGCATCAATATTGGTTTTAGGCCCGTTATTGGCGCGTTTTGGTGAAGCAAAAGTTTCATTGCCTGGCGGTTGCGCTATTGGCGCACGACCGATTGAGCAGCATTTACAGGGGCTTGAGCGTCTGGGTGCAACAATTAAAGTCGAACATGGTTATGTCATTGCTAGTGCGAAAAAACTGCTGGGTACTGAGCTAATACTTGATATGCCAACCGTGACCGGCACTGAAAACCTCATGCTGGCTGCGAGTTTAGCACAAGGTGTAACTACAATTCGTAATGCAGCTCGCGAGCCTGAGATCGTTGATTTAGCCAAAGCGCTAAGCTCAATGGGGGTACATATAGAAGGTGCAGGTAGTGAATGCATCATCATTCATGGTAATAGTGATTTGCAACCATATAATCATCGGGTAGTGGCCGACCGTATTGAGTTTGGTACGTTTTTGGTGGCTGGTGCTCTAGTTGGTGAAGATATGGCGATTGTTGAAGGTGTACCAGAGCACCAAGCGGCGCTTATAGATAAATTGCGTGCCAGTGGCGCACAGATTCAAATTAAAGATCATAGTATTAAAATTTCGAAAAGCATAGGTCGACCAAAACCCGTCGAGGTACAAACTGCCCCGTATCCTGGGTTTCCAACTGATATGCAAGCGCAACTTATGGCTCTGCTCACCGTGGCAAATGGGGTGAGTGTAGTAACCGAGAATATTTTTGAAAATCGTTTTATGCATGTCGCCGAGTTAGACCGGCTTGGCGCGAATATTAGAGTTGATGGCGGAAAAGCTATTATCGAAGGTGTTAATAATTTATCTGGCTCGATAGTGATGGCTACAGATTTACGCGCCAGTGCTTGTTTGGTGCTTGCTGGTCTTATTGCCGAGGGTGAAACAGTGGTGCGTCGTATTTATCATATTGATCGAGGATATGAACACATCGAACAACGCTTATGTAATTTAGGTGCTGACATAGTGCGTTTTAAAGAGTAACAAAATTATAATTAAATCGCTACAGTATAATATTTACAGTTGGTTGTCA
>JAFGEK010000038.1 GCA_016931625.1 Deltaproteobacteria bacterium
AAGTCGCAGGCAGGATTTTTGCGAGCACGCGGTCGTAAGTAGCGAATTTCGTGAAGATCGACGGGAGACATTTAGGGACACCCCCTAACTGTTTATTTACTGATCAGTATTTTTAAACAAGCTGCTCAATATTATTCATATAAAATATCTATTGAGCAGCTTGTAAATATTATTTAATCATACTTAGTCCTGATGTAATATGGTACCTTTTGTAATTCTTTTTCTGTTCTAATTCGCCATAACAATGGCTGTTTCACTAGGACATTTAACCATGAAATTCGGACACTTTGACGACGATAGACATGAATATATAATTGACACTCCTAAAACACCTTATCCTTGGATCAATTATTTAGGCAGTGAAAATTTCTTTTCTTTAATCTCTAATACTGCTGGTGGCTATTGCTTCTATCGTGATGCACGTCTTAGACGTATTACTCGCTATCGCTACAATAATATTCCGATAGATAATGGGGGACGTTATTTCTATATTAAAGATGGTACTGATTTCTGGAGTCCTGGCTGGAAACCAACCAAAAAAGATTTATCATTTTATGAATGTCGCCATGGTCTTGGCTACACTACCATTACTGGCGAAAGAAATGGCCTTAGAGTTACATCCGACTTCTTTGTTCCCGTTGGACATAATTGTGAAATCCATCATTTGACCATAAAAAATACTAGTCAAAATGAAAAACACCTAAGCCTTTTTTCTTTTATTGAATTTTGTCTATGGAATGCTTGGGACGATCAAACTAACTTTCAACGTAATTTAAATACCGGTGAAGTGGAAATTAACGGTTCAACAATTTATCATAAAACTGAGTATCGCGAGCGACGTAACCATTTTGCTTTTTACTCAGTTAATTCACCAATTGCTGGTTTTGATACTGATCGAGAAAGTTTCCTTGGTGCTTATAATAATTTTGATAATCCTTCTGTAGTCATCGAAGGGCGAGCATGCAATTCACAAGCACATGGTTGGTCCCCTATAGCTTCGCATCAACTTGATATTTCACTGGTTCCTAATTCATCTCGTTCTTTTATTTTCATTCTTGGTTATTGTGAAAATGAAGAAAGGAATAAATGGGAAAAACCTGGTATTATAAATAAATCAAAAGCCAACGAAATAATCTCTCATTTCTCTACTGATGCGGCCGTATTAAAAGCTAAAGAAGATTTACGATCTAGCTGGGATGCACTCCTGTCAAAATATAATATAAAAAGTCATGATCCAAGACTCGATCGTATGGTTAATATCTGGAATCCTTACCAATGCATGGTGACTTTTAATATGTCGCGCAGTGCATCTTATTTTGAATCAGGCATTGGTCGCGGTATGGGTTTTCGCGACTCTAATCAAGATTTAATTGGTTTTGTACATCAAATACCAAAACGCGCTCGTGAACGTATTTTAGACATTGCTGCAACACAATTTGAAGACGGAAATGCCTATCATCAATATCAACCGCTTACTAAAAAGGGCAATAACGATATTGGCGGTGGATTTTATGATGATCCGCTTTGGCTAATCTTTGGTACTTCGGCATATATTAAAGAGACTGGGGATTTATCTATTCTTGATGAGCAGGTTCCTTTCGATTGTAATCAATCTAATACTGCCACGCTGCTTGAACACTTAACACGTTCATATAAGCATGTTCTTAATCATCTTGGTCCACATGGTCTTCCTTTAATAGGCAGAGCTGATTGGAACGACTGTTTAAATCTAAATTGTTTCTCAACTACACCTGATGAATCTTTTCAAACCTATGGTGACCCCGATGGCAAAGTAGCTGAATCTGTATTCATTGGAGGTATGTTTGTATCTATTGCACCACTTTATGCTGAACTGCTAGGTGAAAAAGGAAAGGATACTGAAGCTACTGCTGTTATGCAACAGGTAGAAAAAATGCGCCAAACCATTCTTTCTCATGGATGGGATGGCGAATGGTTCCTGCGCGCTTATGATGCTAATGGTAAAAAAATCGGTAGCCGAGAATGTATCGAAGGAAAAATATATATCGAACCACAAGGTTATTGTATTATGGCTGGCATAGGAGTTAAAGAAGGCTTTGCCAAAAAAGCATTAGAAAAAGTGCAAGAGCACTTAGAGACTCCTTATGGTATTGTATTGAACAATCCTCCTTACTCAAAGTATCATGAAAATTTAGGCGAAATTTCATCTTACCCTCCTGGCTATAAAGAAAACGCCGGAATTTTTTGCCATAATAACCCATGGATAATGATAGCTGAAACTGTCTTAGGACATGGTGATCGAGCTTTTGACCTTTATTCTAAAATTGCTCCTGCCTATGTAGAAGACCGCAGTGAAATTCACCGAATGGAGCCCTACATTTATGCACAAATGATAGCCGGTAAAGATGCAGTTAAACCAGGCGAAGCTAAAAATTCTTGGCTTACCGGTACTGCTGCCTGGAACTACGCCGCAATTACTCAATATATACTCGGTATAAAACCAGAATTGCATGGCATTATAATTGACCCATGTATCCCTGCTAAGTGGAATGGTTTTACCATAACCAGACAGTTTCGCGGAGCTACATATCAAATAGAAATAGTTAATCCCTCGCATGTAAGTAAGGGTATTAGCTCTATAATAGTTGATGGCAAATCCATTGAAGGTAGTTTGATTCCTGATTTTGCAGATGGTAAAACCCATTCAGTTGTAGCTACGATGGGCTAATTAAAGGTGTATTAATGCTAGATTATTTTTATCGATTGCATAGAATTACTAAATTCAACTATTTAATAAAAAGCTGGCGTCAATACTTTGGGCTTATAGCTTTACTATCATTTTTACCTACATTATCTTGCAGTAGTAGCAATACTGCTTATCGTTCTTCTACAAATACCCCTTTAGAATCAATACTAGCAATAAACACAATTAGCCCATATAAGGATGCTTTAAAATTAGCTATTCAATTTTATGACGCCAATCGTTGTGGAAATGAAGTTGCAACAAACAATACTTTTTCCTGGCGTGATAATTGCCACATTAATGATGGTCATGACGTCAATGTAGACCTCACCGGTGGTTTTCATGATGCCGGTGACCATGTTAAATTTGGTTTACCTCAAGGATACACTGCATCAATATTGGGATGGGTGTATTATGAAAATAAACAAATTCTTTTAGCATCTAAAGATGATGCTCAATTATTAGCTACACTGAGACGCTTTACTGATTATTTTTTAAAATCTCATCCTGATAAAGGTATTTTTTATTATCAAGTTGGTGATGGTGGCGCCGATCATGCTTTTTGGGGCACTCCTGAAGAACAAACTGAACCAAGACCTACAAGAAGATATGCTGATGCAAGAAATCCAGCCGCTGATGTCTTAGGTGAAACTGCGGCAGCATTAGCATTAGGATTTTTAAACTTTAAAGATGATAATGAATATGCACAAAAATGTTTGCTCGCCGCCAAAGAACTTTATCATATGGGAAAAACTAATCCCGGCTTAGGCGATGCTCAAGGTTTTTATCAATCTTCTTCATTTTTTGATGATTTATCATGGGCTGCAGTTTGGTTGTATATTGCAACTGGTGAGGAAAAATATCTTAAAGATATTGATAATTTTTTAAAAAAATCAAAAAACAATGCGCCATTTAAAACTTCGACTATGTCTTGGGACAATGTCTTTTTACCTGTAATGCTAAAGATGTATGACATTACAGACGATACTCGTTATAGTAATGCTGTTAAAGATAGTATTGAGTATTGGATAGACTCAATGAAAACTACCCCCGGTGGCCTTAAGTATTATTTGCAATGGGGAGTTTTACGTTACGCTGCCAACGAAGCGATGTTGGCGTTATTTTACACTCGTCGATTCCTTTCACACACATATTATAATTTTGCGCAACAACAAATAGATTATATTTTAGGTAATAACCCACAAAACATTTCTTACATTATTGGTTTTGGTGACAAGTACCCTAAAGAGCCCCATCACCGTGCGGCAATTTCATGTCAAGCTGCCAATATACATAAAAATCGCGATTGTACTCTTTATGGCGCTCTAGTTGGTGGTCCGAATGATAATGACGAATACATTGATGATATGAACATGTATCAATATTCTGAAGTTGCGCTTGATTATAATGCCGGTCTTATTGGTGCACTTTCTGTACTTTCATTTGATAAACAACAATGGCTAAAATAATTATGCCGCTACGCTCAGATTTTCCTGATAATTTTTTATGGGGTACTGCTACGGCTGCCTATCAAATAGAAGGCGCTCACGATATTGATGGCCGCAAGGCTTCTATCTGGGATACATTTTGCAATACCCCAGGAAAAATAAAAAATGGTGACACTGGCAAACAGACCTGTAACCATTACCATCTCTATCAAAGCGATATAGCTATCATGAAAGCGATAGGATTTAATGCTTATCGTTTTAGTATTTCATGGCCACGTGTTATTCCTAACGGACGCGGTACCATTAACCAACGTGGATTAGACTTTTATGATCGTCTTGTTGATTGCTTGCTTGAAAATAATATTAAACCTTGGGTAACTCTTTATCATTGGGATCTTCCTCAGACTCTTCAAGATATTGGTGGCTGGAATAACCGAGACATTGTCTATGCTTTCGTTGATTATGCCCAAGTAATTGCAAGACACTTAGGTGATCGGGTTTCTGCATGGATGACCCATAATGAACCATGGTGCATTTCGTTTCTTGGTAATTATTTTGGTTTGCATGCTCCAGGTAATCGCGATTTAGATACTGCTCTACGTGTAAGTCATCACCTGTTACTGTCCCATGGTTTAGCAACGCAAAGTATTCGTGCAACTATACCAAATGCACAAGTAGGTATTGTGCTAAATCTTGTGCCTGTGTATGCTGCAACAAACGCTGAAGCTGATGTTAAGGCTGCTAGCCGATATAATGGTTTTGCTAATCGTTGGTTTCTCGATCCTCTTTACAGTCGCGGCTATCCATTAGATATGCTTAATTATTATAAAAACAAGGCTTCTAAGTTTGAATCTGTAATTATAAATAATGACTTAAATGCTATTTCTACTCCAACAGATTTTTTAGGAATAAATTATTACTCCAGGTTTGTTGTTAGTGGTTCTCCTCCATCGGGTTTATTAGATTTAAATATATTAAAAGTTGGCAAAGAGCATACTTATCTTGATTGGGAAGTTTACCCTGAAGGTTTAACCGAAATCTTAACTTATATTTATAATAATTATAAACCAAATAAAATGTATGTCACTGAAAATGGTGCCACCTACAACGATAACTCTAATGAGACAGGTTTTGTGAACGATGAAGCACGTAGATTTTATTTAGAAAGACATATTGCTGCCTGCCAAGAAGCAATATTACATGGCATTCCTTTAAGCGGATATTTCATTTGGAGCTTATTAGATAATTTCGAATGGGCTGAAGGTTTTGAAAAACGTTTTGGTATTGTGAGAGTTGATTACCAAACGTTTAAGCGTACTATAAAATCTAGTGGTAATTGGTTAACTTCCTTTTTGCAAAAATGAATTAATCAAACGACGTTCAAATTCTTAATTCTCATTGATACCTCGTTCGATCATAACGCCCAATTTTATATCGCAATTTAATCATAAAAATATTTTGAGCCGTTTTGCTGCTCCTATTGCCTCTTACGTATAGATCATAATTAGGAGTTGTTTATAATATTAGTTAATTATTTTCGCATTTCTATTGCTGTCATATTATTACTGGTATTAATTACTGTAGGATGCTCAAATACCGGTAAAATTACATCTTTAAGTGATGACAAGACAAGCAGTGCAAACTATAACAGCAATACCAACAACTCAAATAATCCAATCTGTATCCTATCAACCACTGCTGAACTTAGTAGCGCCAGGTTTGTGCTGTGGGTTGCAGATCCATTTACAAGATGGCCTTGCGGTAGATTTGATTTATTCGAGGCGTTGTTAAGTTGGGATGCTGAGTATCGACTAGCATTTATGGCGTGGGTATCAGCGCCGTGGTGGGAATGATGAAAATAAAATTAAAAATGAGATCAATAATAGAAGAAATAACAATATTTACAATAATACCAAGTAATACTCAATCATCCATTCTTCGTTGGCGTCAGCGCTAGCGATCGCCGCAAGAAAAGTACTTCTTACATGCTAGCGTAAATTGATGAGGTTTGAAATAGGGAGTCTCTACTAACGAGACACTAAAAGCATAAAAATATCAACTAGTTAATGTCGTTTGGCACCGGGTTTCGCCGGCTCGTAAGGCATTACTCGATGTTCGCTATAAACAAGTAACATTAAAACCACAAAATACTAATAAAGGCAGCCGTGAACCATTTACATTATGGGCTGTTTTAGTTTTAGAAAATGGAACAACGCCAAAAGATGAAAAACCAATTGAATGGATGCTATTGACAAATCGACCGGTCACAAGCTTTGATGATGCACTTAAAGTTATATACGGTTATAGCCTACGCTGGCGAGTAGAAGACTTTCATAAAACCTGGAAATCGGTTTGTAAAATTGAGGAGAGCCAACTTGAGCAAAGCAGTTTCTTGGTTTGGGCTACAATATTGGCAAGTGTTGCTATGCGTGCAGAACGTTTGAAACGTTTAGCCAGAGAAAAGCCTGATGCACTGGCAGCAGAGCATTTCTCTGCTTTTGAGTTAGAGGCTATAGTTATTTTACGGCAACCGCGAGATTATAATCAAAATCGTTCGATATCTCTTGGCCAAGCTGTGCGTTGGGTTGCTGACCTTGGGGGTTACGTAGGTAACAAACGAAGCGGACCACCCGGTTCTATTACCATTGGACGAGGGCTATGTCGTTTAGAGCCCGCTGCTATTGCAATTAGTCGACTTGCTTTAAAGAAAAAACTTGATCAATGCTAAGCGCCAGAGGCGGCGGTTTACCTTAATTCAATTAGAGCTTTTATTCGTAAACACAAATTGTCTGCGAGCACACAGTACCTCTATGATCAGGGCGGTCAAGTAAAAAAATGTTTTGTAGCTGCAATTGATTTTTTAGGTGGAGCCCTGGAGTTTTGAGTTTTTTCACCAAAGTATCGATGCTACTAGAGCTTCTAAAAACATCGCTAGCGCTCGCGGATGTGCAGGTGTAGGCGGCATTAACGCTTTTAACGAAATACCTTTGCTTGCCTGCGATAGCATTATGCGCGTGTGATGCTGCTCGGGTTCTATCGATAACCATAGGGACGACATAAATAA
>JAFGEK010000039.1 GCA_016931625.1 Deltaproteobacteria bacterium
ATGACAAACTACTACACCTTGCCCATGTTGATCGCGGACATTTACCCGTGCTTATACTGCGGACATATACCGTATCAGTAACAATGCGCAAATTTACACTATGCTTTAAATATTACACCATGGTATAATTATATAATGGCTCTTAATTTAAAAAATCATGAAGTTGAACAACTAGCCGCAGAGCTTGCGCAATTAACAGGCGAAAGCAAAACAGAAGTAATTCGTCGTGCTTTATTAGAACGAAAAGAAAAATTAGCTTATCGCATAGCTCGCAATGATAATAAGCAGAGTTTACTTAAAATGTTAGAACAAGAAATATGGGCACTTGCTCCAAGTGAGCAACTAGGTAAGCGCCTTAGTCGTAAAGAAGAAGAGGTTATTTTAGGTTATGGTGAAAATGGCATATGATTATTGATTCATCGGCATTGGTTGCTATTGCTTTGCAAGAACCAGGCTGGCAAGATATATTTAATATACTAGTGGCAAGGCCAAATAGTGGTATTGCAACACCTACATTGGTTGAAACAGGTATCGTATTATCAGCAAGATTTAATCGTGATATGCAACCACAACTTTTACGTATGTTGCATGAATTTAGTATTGTAATGATTCCTTTTGGCGAGCAACATTGGCAAGCTGCTTTTGATGCATATTTAAAATTTGGCAAGGGCAGGCACCTAGCTGCTTTAAATTTTGGTGATTGTATTTCATATGCAACAGCGTATTTAGCTGCTGAACCACTATTCTTTGTGGGTGACGATTTTACTGCCACTGATATTGAAGTAGCATTAATAAAGCATTAACAAAAAATAAATATGCAGAAAATGTGATATTTTTAATCGATGAAAATGTTGTAGTATAGAATTAGTAATTAACGATCGAGCTTAATAGCTATTGCGCTATTGATTTCTTTAACGCTTGCCCCTACAGGGCCACAAGCCCAACAGCCAAACACCAATTTTTCTAGCTTGATTCTGTTACCTCGCATGCATAATTCTGATTATGAATGACCTTTTTGGAGGTTTTGCGTCCACTGTTTTAAATCTCCAGCGCTTACACAAGAAGTCTTTAGTATTTGCATTGTATTTTTTTTGGTATTATTATACACACATGTCTAAAAATGCCGCTATCTCAATCCGTTTGCCTGCAGATATTAAAGCAAGTCTGGTTGCACGAGCTCATGCTCAACACAGGTCATTATCGGCTCAAATCACTCATGATCTTGAAATCGCTGCAAACAATGACCCTGGGATAAAAGCTTCACATAGTTGCCGTTTTCTTGGCAGATTCCCCTCTAATACTATTGTATCTGACGATGACATCGCATTAGTTCGTTCCATGCTTTGGAGACGCAATAAATAAAAGGAAGTCACTTGGCTGATTACATTCTTGACACACATGCTTGTATTTTCGCGCTATCTACACCTAAAAAACTTGGTAATCGGGCGCGAAAAGTATTACGTCGAGTTGAAATGGGGCAAGATGTTGCATGGATTCCTGCGGCAGTTATCGCAGAAATAGTCTTGCTGTATGAACTCAGAAGAATCTCGATTGCTATTGCTGAATTTAAGATAGTATTAGAAAATAATTCATCACTACGCTTTCTTCCGCTAGATTTTAAGCAACTTGAAGATTTCGCTGTGCTATCAAGTATTCGTGAACCATTCGACCGCCTTATTATCGCTGCCGCACGAGCACTAAACGGTAAGCTAATAACCAAAGATAGAAAAATAGAAGAATCGAAACTAGTACCAACAATATGGGATTAAATTTTGCATAAGAGTGATCGACGTTGATCAACCGGTAGATGTCCGCAGTATAAGCGGCTATTTAATATTCCCATTTGGTGACGTATATGATATAAATAGTTGTACGTCATAAGTGGGAGCAAAAATGAACGTTAAACTAACACTTAGATTAGACGAGTCATTGATTAATCAAGCAAAAAAATATGCACGTCTGAGAGGAAAGTCGATATCACAGCTAGTTGCCGACCATTTTGAGGCAATTTCGCAAAATGTATTAGATAATGAGCGTCAAATTGGCCCTATTACCTCACAGCTAAGAGGTTGTTTAAAAGGTGTCGCTATTGATGAAAAGGATTATAAACAATATCTTGAAAGGAAACATTTTTGATTATTCTTTTTGATACAAATATTGTGCTTGATGCTCTATTTGATCGAGATGGTTATGCAGAAAATGCGGTATTTTTACTTGATGCAGTTGAGCAATCAATAATTACGGGGTTTCTTTGCGCACATTCAATAACCACATTGTATTATTTATTAAGCAAGGCTAAATCAAAAGAATTTGCTAATCAAAAGATAAAACTACTATTTGAACTATTTGCAGTAGCACCTGTAAACCGTGCAATATTAGAAGAAGCATTAGCGCGAAAATTTGCAGACTACGAAGATGCTGTTGTTCATCAAGCTGCTATTGCTATTAATGCTAATGGGATAGTTACCAGAAATACATCAGATTTTAAAAAAGCAACCATAAATATATACTCACCTGAAGAATTGATAGCAATTATACAAAATATAATTACCCACCCACAACCTTTATAGCTTGGTCAGCATGATGTGGTTTGGTACTCTATTTTTTAGTGCCAAACGCCATTAACATATTGAAATATAAGGATATTATGCATCTAGCTTACTAAATTGCTTGTTTTCGTTATGTAGCGAAGCTTGCTTACTTTGAAAAATGGCAGCTATACCTTGCTTTATCATTTAACTATTAACATCTTAAAAAGTGAGTATTTTTTTAAGCAAGCGACGATTTTATACTTGATAAATTCGCCCTTGCGCTTAGGTCAAATTCGCATTACATCGTCGCATCTTATGTAAATTTTAAGGAGTAATGACGCAAATCGATTATGACCGCTGATACCTCGACTTCTAGTGAAACAAGCAAACAACAAGCTCGCGCCCATGCCAGCATAAAAGCACAGCTAAAATCAGCTACTGGCATTAATCCCGCTCAGTGTTATCAGTGTGGCAAATGCACTGCGGGTTGTCTAATGGCTGCAGAAATGCCGCTAAAAATCCATCAAATTTTGCGTGCTATCCAATTAGATCAAATCGATAAATTGCTTACTGATGAATCGATTTGGCTTTGTTTAGGATGCGAAACTTGCAGCACACGTTGTCCAAACGAAGTTGAGCCAGCCCGTATTATTGACGCGCTGCGAGAAATAGCGGCCCAAGAAAATCCCAAAGAGTTGCCGCGCTATATCAACGCTTTTCATCAAGCATTTTTAAAGCAAATTATGCGTCATGGTCGCATTTTTGAGTTTGGTCTTATCGCCGCTTACAAACTAAAAACTGGCCGTTTGTTTGATGATGTTTCACAAGTGCCAGCCATGTTAACTCGGGGCAAATTGGCGCTAAGTCCACGCAGCATAGATGGTATTAAAGATATTCGTCGTATTTTTAAGGCATGTGAAGATGCTAGCGTAGCTAGTGATAATAAAAGCGACAAAGGTAGTGGTGCACCGTGAAGATCGGCTATTTTCCAGGTTGCTCGCTGCATGCAACGGCGCGTGAGTTTGATGAAAGTTTGCGAGCTATTGCACCAACACTAGATCTTGATCTTACCGAGATTGAAGATTGGGCGTGCTGCGGTGCTACTTCAGCACATGCTACCAATCATCTACTTAGTATAGCTCTGCCAGCGCGCACTTTGGCGCTCGCTGAAGCGCAACAGCATCAACAAGTTTTAGCGCCATGTGCAGCTTGCTATAATCGTTTAGCTACGGCGCATCACCAAGTTGCTAAAGACGCTGCCTTAGCACAAAAGGTAAACAAAGTTCTTGAACGTCCATTTAATAACACGGTTGCGGTACGCAGTATTGCGCAAATATTGCACGAATTAATACCAACCATAAAAAGTAAAGTTAAAACCCCGCTTAAAGATTTAAAGGTAGCATGCTATTACGGATGCTTATTAGTACGCCCGCCGCATTTAGATAATAGTGATGACGCTGAGCAACCACATTCGCTTGAAGAGATTGTGACAGCTACCGGTGCTACTTCAGTTAACTGGCATAAACGTCTTGATTGTTGTGGCGGTGGTTTTTCGATTTCGCGCACCGATTCAGTGATTCGTCTTTCGCGTGCAATTATTGATGATGCAGCAGCAGCCGGGGCAGATGCTATTGTTGTTGGTTGCCCCATGTGCCAATCAAATCTCGATTTACGCCAGCGCGCTATGAAGCGTGCTGATAGCCCAATACCGATACTTTATATTACTCAGTTAGTAGGTTTGGCGTTAGCATTGAGCCCAAAAAATCTCGGGCTAAATCGGCATTTTATTAACACCAAAGCAGTTAGCGATCGTAAATTTAGTAATGACACCGACGTTGCTAAATCTGCAGCAGGGGGGCAAAGCTAATGGCACGCGTCGGTGTTTTTGTTTGTCATTGTGGTGAAAATATTGCAAGCACGGTTGACTGTGCGCAGGTAGCCGACACCTTAAGTAAATTACCTGGTGTAGTACATTCGGTAGATTACAAATATATGTGCTCAGATCCAGGGCAACAGCTAATTAAGCAGGCCATACATGAAAAAAATCTTGATAGAGTAGTGGTCGCAGCCTGCTCACCACATATGCATGAAAAGACTTTTCGTAAAACCGTAGCGACCGCGGGCATTAATCCATTTTTATGCGAACTCGCTAATATTCGTGAGCATTGTGCATGGATCCATCACGACCGTGAAGCCGCGACTGCTAAAGCAATTGATCTCGCCCGCTTTATCGTAGAAAAGGTAAAACATAACCGTCCGCTAAAGGCGATTAGCATTCCGGTTGAAAGACGTGCCTTAGTAATCGGTGGCGGTATTGCTGGTATTCAAGCAGCGCTTGACATTGCTGATGGTGGTCGCGAGGTAGTGCTAGTAGAAAAAGAGCCGTCACTTGGCGGTCATATGAGCCAGCTTTCAGAAACTTTTCCCACGCTTGATTGCTCGCAATGTATTTTAACTCCCCGCATGGTTGAGGTTTATCAACACCCTCGTATTAAATTGCTGGCTTATAGTGAAGTTGAAGCGGTTGATGGCTATATTGGTAACTTCACTGTTAAAATACGTAAAAAAGCTCGTGGTGTTGATCCCGAACTTTGTAATGGCTGTGGTGAATGTCAAAAAGTTTGCCCTAGTAAACGTATAGCGAGCGAGTTTGATGTCGGCTTAGGCAAACGAACCGCTATTTATGTACCTTTTCCACAAGCAGTACCAAATATACCGGTTATTGATAAAAACAAGTGTGCTTATATGCTGGCGCAAGCGCGTGGTGCTAAAAAGTTAGCTTGTGGCAAATGTGCCGAAGTTTGTGGTCGTAATGCGATTAATTTTGCCCAACAAGACGAAATAGTTGAAGAACAAGTGGGCGCCATTATCGTTGCCACGGGCTATAAATTATATTCAATTGCTAAAGAACAATCTAACCCCGCCATTAAAGGTTATGGTGAATATGGCTACGGGAATATACCCGATGTAATTGATGGTATGCAGTTTGAACGCCTTGCATCAGCGTCGGGTCCAACTGGCGGTAAAATATTACGACCATCAGATAATAAAGAACCCAAAACCGTCGCCTTTTTACAGTGTATTGGTTCGCGTGATCCGCAAAAGGGTATTAATTATTGCAGTAAGATCTGCTGCATGTACACCGCCAAACACACCATGCTTTATCATCATAAAGTTCATGGTGGCCGCGCCTTTGTTTTTTATATGGATATCCGTGCTGGCGGTAAAGGTTATGATGAATTTACTCGCCGAGCTATTGAAGAGAATGAGGCCATTTATATTCGTGGCCGTGTATCCAAATTATATCGCGAGGGTGAAGTAATTAAAGTACATGGTGTTGATACTTTAAGTGGTGAGCCAATTGTTATTGATGCTGATATGGTAGTTTTAGCTACCGCAATGCAATCGCAGACAGAAAGCACAGCCTTAGCACAAAAATTATCCATTTCATCTGATCGTTATGGTTTTATTAACGAGGCGCATCCAAAATTGCGACCGGTTGAAACTAGCACCGCTGGTATTTATGTCGCTGGTGCTTGTCAAGCCCCGCGTGATATTCCTGATTCTGTTGCAATGGCCAGTGCAGCAGCGGCTAAAGTTTTGTCGCTATTTTCTGCTGAGACTTTAGAGCGAGAACCTTTAGTAGCTCAGGTTAACGCGAATAATTGTACTGGTTGTTTTCATTGTGAGCGAGTTTGTCCATATGGCGCAGTTACTCATCAAGAGATACGCAACAAAAAAGGAGAGCTACTCAAGACCGTAGCTTTAGTGCGAGAAGGCGTATGTCAAGGGTGTGGCACTTGCCAAGCAACTTGTCCGAGTAAGGCAGTCGAACTTGCAGGTTGCACTGACGAACAAATTTTTGCAGCGATTAATGCCTTTTAAAGGTTGTCTCATAAGGAGCTGTTATGAGTACATCACCTGCACCACAAATAGACGCACCAAGAAGCGGCAGCGCGCCAACAAATTTTGAGCCGCGCATTATCGCTTATGTGTGCAACTGGTGCACTTATACTGGTGCAGATTTGGCTGGTACCAGCCGTTTACCAATGGCTGCAAATGTTCGTATCGTGCGGTTTCCCTGTACCGGTCGTATTGATCCGATTTTTATTATGAAGGCATTCGAGCGTGGTGCTGATGGCGTTATAGTTAGTGGATGTCATCCTGCCGACTGCCATTACAATGCTGGTAATTATCATGCACGGCGCCGTTTTGCTGTGGCGCGTGAATTGATGATTTTTTTAGGTATCGATCCTGCACGTATTACCTTCGCTTGGGTTTCGGCCTCTGAAGGCAATAAATGGGCTGAGTTAGTAAATGAAACCACCGAGCGTCTGCGTGCTATTGGTCCTTTTAAAGATTACCAGGCATTGCGGTCTTAGGTAGGTGTGGCAAGGAGATAGGTAATGCAGCAACTAATAGAGGTAGCACGTCAGTTGTTGACTGACAAAGTTGTTGATGTGGTGATTGGTTACGAGCAAGGGGCCTTTGGGGTTCGACCTGCTTTTATTAGTGATGTGGCTAGTTGTGCACAATTAATTTTTGACAATCGTTGTGTTCATAATTTGGTTAGCTATTTATCACCACGGCGCACTCATCTTGCTCACTTTCAAAGAAAAGCTATCGTAGCTAAAGGCTGTGATATTCGCGCGATTGCCGCTTTGGTGCGTGAGGGGCAACTAAAGCGTGAACAAATTATTATTATTGCACCTCGCTGTGGTGGCGTTGGTCGTAACGCCTCATTAAATAAACCACAGCAACTTGAGGTAAATACAGTGGCACCGCGTTGTGCTAATTGCACAGTGCGTGAACCACGGGCAGCTAGTGCAAAAGATACAGCAGAGCACAAAGAAATACTGGCTGATTATGTAGTGGGAGAGGTACAAGCGCCACCGCCAATTGCCGTCGATCGCGATGCACGGATAAACGCACTTGATGCAATGAGCATACAAGAGCGTTGGCAATATTGGCAGGGTGAGCTTGAGCGTTGTATTCGTTGTCATGCATGTCGCGAAGTATGCCCAACTTGTTTTTGTGTGCAGTGTTTAGCTGATAAGACACAACCACAATGGATCGAAAGTTCACCCCACGCGCGTGGCAATCTTATGTGGCAATTTAATCGCATGATGCATCAAGCCGGGCGTTGCGTTGATTGTGGCGAATGCGAACGTGCTTGCCCGGTTGGTATTCCATTGAGTTTATTAGTAGGCAAAATGGCTAAAGTAGTTAAAGAACGTTTCGATTATCAAGTGAGTTCTGATCCAACAGTGCCAACTCCGATTGGTACTTATAACCAAGAAGACAAGCAGGAGTTTATCCTGTGACTAGTTATCGTTTTATATCTGAAACAGCATTATCACAGTTACTCAACGATTTGATAGCGCAACAAATTCGGGTGGTGGCGCCGGTGCGTGTTGGTGTTAAGGGCTATGAACGAGTAAAATTATCGCCAATATACGCAACAAGTATAACTAATACAACCAACCAATCTATCGCCACCGTAGCGAATGTCGATTTTACTAGTCCTCTTACAAATAGTTCGATTAAACCTTACTTTTTACCACCCACCGAAGTTTTGCTTAAATGGCAGCAGAATCAAGGTGATATTGAGCTTAAGCAAGCAGATACAAAAGCAGCACCAACAGTTATAGTTGGTGCGCATCCTTGTGATGTTGCAGCTATTGATAAACTTGATAAGGTTATGAGTTGGGGTTTGCGCGATGAGCTTTGGTTTAAGCGTCGTGAAGCTACTACTATTATTAGTTTTACTTGCACTGAAGTAGATGACGCTTGTTTTTGCACTGCTGTAGGTTTAGAACCAGCTAGTCGTCGCGGCGCTGATTTGCTATTTACTAAAGTAGACGATGGTTTTCAGGTTGAGGTGTTAACCAAGAAGGGTGAAGCCTTAATTAATGCCCACTCTGCTAAATTTGCTGCCAGCGACGAAGATAAAACCAAAGCAGCTACTGCACTGCAAAATACAATTAAAGAGCGTGTGATTGGTAATTTACAAGCAGATATCAATGGTATGCAACAATGGTTGCAATCTCATTTTGATGATGACATCTGGCAGCAGATAGCACTGCGCTGTCACGGTTGTGGCGTATGCGCTTTTATCTGTCCGAGCTGTCATTGTTTTGACATTGTTGATGAACCACAAAGTAATTTGCAAGGCGAGCGTCGGCGTAATTGGGATACATGCCAAACTGCTCTTTTTACTTTGCATGGTTCGGGGCATAATCCCCGTAGTAATCAAAACGCTCGTTATCGTCAGCGGGTAACTCATAAGTTCTCAATTTACCCACAACGGTTTGATGAAATTTTATGCACGGGTTGCGGTCGTTGCGTGCGTGCTTGTCCAGGCGGCATCGATCTTCGTGAAGTGCTCAACAACATAAATAAAAGTATAAATGCAACAGTTTAAATAGAGGCAAGGCATGAATCTGTACGCGCCACATTTAATGCGCATTGATGAAATAATTGATGAAACACCTGACACCCGCACTTTGCGCCTGAGTTTTAAATCGTCAGAAGTTGCCAAAGAGTTTTCATTTTTAACCGGCCAATTTGGCGAGTATTCAGTGTTTGGCGCCGGTGAATGCACATTTTGTATTGCTTCAGCGCCGACCCGCAAAGAATACATTGAATGTAGTTTTAAAGCGGTCGGCAAAGTAACTAAAGCCATGCGTGAGCTTAATGTTGGTGACATTATGGGTTTTCGCGGGCCATATGGTAATAATTTTCCTATTGAGCAAATGCGCGGTAAAAACATAGTGTTCATTGGTGGCGGTATTGGACTGGCGCCGGTGCGCAGCGTTATTTGGAATGTATTAGATCGTCGCGATGAATTTAAAGATATAACTATTATTTATGGTGCTCGTAGCGTTAATGATTTGGTATATAAACGTGAGCTTCAAGAGTGGTCGCAGCGCCGTGATGTTACTTTAAGGCAAGCGGTTGACCCAGGTGGCGAAACCCCTGATTGGCAAGGTGAAGTTGGTTTTGTGCCAAATATAGTTAGTAAAGCGGCACCTTCTGCCAATGATAGTTATGCGATCGTGTGTGGTCCGCCAATAATGATTAAGTTTACTATCCCAGCGTTAAGAGAGCTCGGTTTTGCCCCTGAGCAAATTTACACTACGCTTGAAAATCGGATGAAATGTGGGATTGGCAAATGCGGCCGTTGCAATATCGGCCCGGTTTATGTGTGCAAAGACGGCCCGGTGTTTAGCGCAAAAGATTTAGAGAAATTGCCGCAAGATTTTTAGGTTAGTTATAATTTATTTTAACTATGTAAACATATAGGGAATACGCACCCCTGGATCATTATCAGGAAAGTCACGAGTGTTGCGAGTAACAAGTAAACAGTTGTGTGTTTTCGCGGTTGCCCAAATAATGGCGTCGGGTAAACGGATTTTAAAGTTGCGTCGTAGTGTGATAGCTTGTTCTGCCACAGCCATATCAATTGCAATTATATTAAAAGATTGCAGAAAATCTTGTAGTAATATTTGTTCTTCGGGGTTTTGCGCACC
This sequence comes from Deltaproteobacteria bacterium, assembly GCA_016931625.1. Taxonomy (NCBI): domain Bacteria; kingdom Pseudomonadati; phylum Myxococcota; class Myxococcia; species Deltaproteobacteria bacterium. The sequence goes on from JAFGEK010000039.1 coordinate 10,064, forward strand.
AACTAGGATTTCCATCCAGGTAATAAGACTAATGCATGGATAATCATAACGAGTGATTTCGTCTTTAGCGGCATTAACCCCATTTAAAAAATCAATTAAAATATTGGTATCTAAAATTGCCTTCAATGCTGCTCCCATTCATTACGTAAGCTATCTTCATAGTCACGTGCGTTAATGTCGCGATTTTTCCATAAACCAAAGACTTTGTCCGGTGCGGCAATTTGTGTTTGCTGAATATATTTTGTAATGGCTTTGCGTATTGCTTCAGCACGAGAAATTTTTAAACGACGACAAATGTCTTTAAGAGGTTTGAGATGTTCAGATGGTATATCAACAATTGTACGCATAGTATATCATATAACGATATCATATATCATTGTCAATGACTGAAGTTTTTATTGATCTTAATGCACTCACCGCTAATATTTTACAGGCTTATTTATCAATGTTGAAAACTGCTGATTATTTTAGCAAATGCTTTGTTTTAGCTGAAGATTTACGTGTTATGTTTGAGGCATGGCAAAAAATAAAATCTTGGTCAGCAAAACATGAGAATAAATGCAAGTAAGGTGAAATATTGACCCAACAAGCTTAACCCACTTATTGGATAAAAATAGTATTTAATGATGTAATCAAAAAATGTTCACGCTACTAGATTATCGTTTCAGATTACCATCTGTTGTAGCGTTAATACTCACTTTTTCTAGCGGCACTACGGTTTGTTCTTTAAAGGCACAAACTAAACCTACATCAAAAGATAAGTGGGTTTTAGTGCACGAGGCAGCCGTAGCGGCAGAAAAAAAAGATAAAGTGTTTTTTTCAGTTAACAATGCCGGATTCATAAATGAAAAGCAGGGTATTGCAGTATGTCATCCTGCCGAGATTATAATCACTAATAATGGTGGTAAAACATGGCGGCAAGCGAAACTACCGCTTACTAATGGTGCTTTTGTTAGCTTTGAGATTGTTGATAATGAATATCTTTGGGCCGGTGGTGGTAATACTCTACGAATCTCTGAAGATGGCGGCAGTAATTGGCAAGAACTAATTGAGTATGGCGGTGTACATTCTAGTGGCAATTATTTTTCATTCATTAATTCAAAAATAGGTTGGTATGCTATAGGCAAAGAAAATGGTAC
>JAFGEK010000040.1 GCA_016931625.1 Deltaproteobacteria bacterium
ATGACAAACTACTACACCTTGCCCATGTTGATCGCGGACATTTACCCGTGCTTATACTGCGGACATATACCGTATCAGTAACAATGCCTGTTTTAGTGCCTTGACACTAAAATTTTATTAGAATATTATGCATTTATGCGTACAACAATTGATATAAATGATGATTTGATGCTTGAACTTAAAAATCGATCTTTCACATCTGGTGATTCCTTAAAAAAGGTAATAAATAGAATAATTAGGCTTGGATTAAATACTGCAAAACAATCATCACCGCAAAAATATGTATTGCCTGAGTTTTCAATGGGTACACCACAGTATTATTCGCTTGATAGATCTTTGGGTTTGGCTGATGAGTTGGAGACAGAAGAACTCATCCGCAAAATATCCCTGAGAAAATAAAACGCATATGTTAATGGCAATTGTATTTGCCTTAATTTGCTTATTATCTGGCGAAAACTCCTTTGCCAATATTACTAAACAAGCCACACCATTGATTTTTCGTGGCAACATAGTGTTAAACAACGAAGTTTATCTTGCCGCACTTAATTTACCTGATGATTTTGCTGTCAATGACATAAGCGCAAAATTGGTTCGCGAAAAACTGTTAACCTTTTTACAACGTGCTGGTTATGAAATTGCTCGCGTTGAAACTGCTGTAGTTAATAATAAAATAGTAATCGACATCGACGAAGGCCGAATTCAAAAATTAGTTTTAAAAGGCAAAGGTTCACTGCAAACCGTGCGCTTATTGTTGGGGATAAATCTGCCCCAAAATGTATTTAATCGGCCTTATCTTGAACGTCAGCTTGAGATGCTCTCTGATAAATTAGATGCTAAAGTTGAACGTTTTGAACTAGTGCCTGTTTCTAATGTTCAACATGTAGGGCCGCAAGTAGATAGCCTTGGGCCACTAGTTGATGAACTGGGCAATTATATTGGTCGCCCTCTTCTACCACCAAGCGCTGATTATGAGTTACATATTTATTTTAAGCAGCGCGATTGGTCTAATGGCCTTGGTCTGTCAATTAATTTAAGTGGCCTCAATGGCATTAAAGCTGGTCTAACTTATCGCAATCAAGATGCCCTAATGTCAAATGATCGTTGGTTTGTTGACTCTTATATTGAATCTAGAACGCGTAGCCGTATTGAGGATAACACAACTTATCTTGCCATCGAAGGGGCAAAATTAGGCTTAGGTTGGATGACACCCCCAATAATTGGCGCTTTGCGTCCTATGTTAGCTCTTACTGGGATACACATCAGCCGTCAACGACCCGACATAGGATTAGAAAGTTATCATCATACTCGCGCCCAATTAGCCGTAGCATTACACTACGATTTTGCAGCTGGTGTCGCTGCAGATATTGGCATTGGTGCAGAACGTCGAGATATATTCGCTATAAATAAAGTCTCACAATTATATGTCCCCCAAAATATTGCTACCAGCTCTGAAACGCTTCCTTTCGCTAGTGCTACTGCTAACTTTATATTTGATATCGATAACATCAGACGTGATCGCCATCATTTGTTAAAACTTACTAGTCGTTATTATCCGGCAATGACAAATGCAAGCTGGGCCGTTGCTAATCTTGCTTATCAAAAAGTTTTTGCTTTGGGTTGGCATGATATCTGGATTACTTGCCGCGCCAAATCACTATTTGGCAAAGCGCCATTTGTAGAAGAACAAGAAATTGGTGGTTCATATGTTCGTGGTGTTTTCAGTAGCCTTCATTATGCTCGTCACGCCGCAACTACTGGTCTCGAAATGCGTTTTTCACTTACTCGTGATGTTTATAAAATAGGATTTTTCGCTGACTATGCTGTTTTTGGTGAAATCAATCGGCAAAACGACCATGAAACTACCCGCGGTATGGGTGCAGTTGGTCCGAGTTTTCATATGCTTATTGCTGATGCTTTTCAATTAGACGTTTACTATGCAATTGGCATGATTCGCAGTGTGGGTGGTCTTGAATATGATCGCGGCATCATGGCAAATCTGCATCAATCATTTTAAATTGATAAATTATTCAAATATTATGGCTGAAAATAATGTTTGCTAAGCAACACCCGGTCATTGCCAGCGTCAATTATCTTTCCGTTAGGCTCTAAAGTATCCCAAATATACTGCATCCGTGGTGACATTGAACGATTAGCTGAAACCACAATAGCGGCAAGTTTAAAACGACCTGCGGCATCAACAGGATTTTGCGTAATCTCCGCGACCATTGCACGTTGAGCTAATCCTAAAGGTTCCTCATACAATACTCGGCCATCAAAATAGAGTTTATTTGAATGGTCAGTGAGAATAACGTCGCTTTTGTTATTAATGCTTGCGTTAACTACGATAGCACTTTTTAAACGCGGCCATTGCATAGCATAAGCTTCTTTAGTCGAGTGTAGATTCCAAAGTATGAGGTTAGGTAATATGCGATCAAAATGAGACGCCAGTAAGCCAATACAAGTACATGCAATAAAAAAATATTTACGCTGCGAATCTGCTATTAAACGCTGTAACAACAGCCACAAAACAAAAACACCACCAAAAAATCCGCTGACAAATCTCGCCGTAACTTTCCCACTAAAAAATAACGGCCAAAATAACCATGTACCTATTATAAAAGCGACCGTAATAATTAAGGCCTGGCGCCAGCGTGATTCTAAGACAAGCTTATTTTGCCTTTTACGCCAATTTAAAAAAATAAAAAACGCAGCGACAAATAGGCAGCCGTACAATGAAGCGGCCCTGCGTGTCAATATAAACGGCCCTAACCAACCGGTAAGCGCTGATCTGCCAACATAAGCTTGGTGGTTCCAGTAATTACGTGTCCATTGACCAGTGATCTGAGAAGGAAATTTTGCAATCAAAGCGGGATAGACTGGATTTTCAAAAAGTAAGTAATTTTTATATAACGGTAAGGCAAAACATAACAAGCCTACAATTATAAGCGGCAACCATGGGCGTAAACGACCAATTGGCGGTTTGGCAATTATTATTGCTAAAAATAATCCCAACGTAGCATGGGCAAAGGTAAATTTACAACCTAGCATCATGCCACCAACACCAATACCAGCTGCCATAAAACCAACCGGAGAATCGATTAGTAAAGTAAGTAGAACAATTACCCCGGTGAGAATTACACCGTCTGGTTTGACCATGCGTAAAATCACACTCTCAGGTAAAACTCCTGGAAGGAGAATAAATAACAAACCAAGAAAACCCAAAGATGCTCGCCCTAATCGTAAGCTACACCAGATAATGACCGGAACAGTGATGGCAAGCACAGCAATTTGTGCAACACCATTTATAAACATGCGGGAATCGAACCAAGAATAATGCCATGCAAAAGCATATTCAAGGATACCAGCAAGATGTATATGAGGATCAAGAACACCACTAAAAGGTTCACCGTCTCGTACTACTAAATGGCCAACAACCAAATGATAACCAAGCTGATCAAACATCTTTTGCGGATGAGCAACATAACCCCAAATTATCGCTTGTAATGCTACCCCACCCCGCCAAAGCCAAAGCTCGTATTTCTTTGCTTGCGACTTCCAATTTTTAAAAGATTTATAAGCGGCTAAAATTGTGGGTTTTGTATTTGATAGCCGCCAAGATAATAAAGCAATTAAAAAAATAATAAATGTACCGACAAGTAATACATTTCGACTTGCAAAACCAGCAAGCACCAATGCTAATACAATTGCACCACTTAATGGCAACCAACAAAACCAGGCTAATAATAAACGCCATCCTGATGATAAAACGCGTGGAATAATAGGTAAAATAGCGAGAGTACCAATTATCTGCCATCCAATTGCAATTGCGATAATAGGTATGATCAACAAAAATGGAGGTAATTCAAATAAATTAGCCATAATCACTTGTTATTAAAAAAAGAATGTGTTCAATCTCTCATGAAAACTTAGTTTTAACTGTAAATCGTCGCTTAATACTTAACCTATAAAAACAATATGTGTGTATTTATATAGTGCTTCCTATAGATGGCAGTATTTATATCAGGGGGTGTCCCTAAATGTCTCCCGTCGATCTTCACGAAATCCGCTACTTACGACCGCATGCTCGCAGAAATCCTGCCTGCGACTTGCCACAAGCAAGCCTCAGCATGATTTTGCTGCGCGCGCGGCCATCGTTTACGCGGCTTTC
>JAFGEK010000041.1 GCA_016931625.1 Deltaproteobacteria bacterium
AGCCCAGACGCATCGAAACAATACCAAGGCGCACGCCTATATTTGATTTAGTGGCACCCCACATTGAAGAGCTTTTAAGAGAATGGCAACCCCGTATTAGCGCCAAACAACGAGTAACCGGCGCTCGTTTGTATGAGCAACTAATCATCGAAGGCTATCAAGTCAGCCCTTCATGGGTAAGAAAATATTTAAGCGCTCGACGTTTAAAAAACAGCGAAGTATTTATCCCATTGCAACATTATGCTGGCGAAGAAGCTCAAATAGATTTTTTTGAGGTCACTGTAAATATTGCAAATATTATCAGCAAAGCATGGATGTTTGTCATGCATTTAATGTATAGCGGTCGAGATTTTGTCTGTATTTATGAACATTGCGACCAAATTTCATTTCTTGATGGCCATGTACGAGCGTTTGCCCATTTTGGTGGTGTCCCTCAAAGTTGCATATATGATAATCTAAAAGCCGCAGTAGCTCATGTGTGCTTGCCCGATCGTATTTTGACTGTAAGATTTCAAGCACTGGCTAGCCACTATCTTTTCGAGACATGCTTTGCCCGTGTTGATGTTGGTCATGACAAAGGCGCAGTAGAATTTACTGGTAAGGCCATACGGCTGAAATATTTAGTACCGTTTCCTTGCGGCCAGTCATTAGCTGATATCAATGAACAGTTATTAAAAAAGCTTGATGCTAATCAACAGCGTCAACGTCATGGCAGCGATAAAAAAATTGCCGAATTGTTTGTAGAAGAGAAAGCCAAAATGTGACCGTTGCCAGGCAATAAGTTTGAAGCACGGCAACTGCTAATAAAAAGAGTACTATCAAATTAAAACCAGAGATAGTTGAGTGGACTCGCGAGGCATTATTGATGAGTCGTGCTGAACAAGCAAAATTTCATAATGAGGCTGTAAAAAATTTACATGCCCGACATGAGAAAATTTCTTCATATCTTGATCAAGCCTACCAAGATCGAGTTGATGGCCGGATTTCAATTGAGCTATGGGAGTGTAAAGCCGCTGAATGGGAAAAAGAACGGATTGAGATTGCTCGCCAAATAGAGACTCATGACCATGCGGCGGCAACATATTTTTACGAGGGTATTAAAATTATCGAACTCGCGCAACTTGCCTATTCTCTTTATGTTTCTCAAGAACCACGTGAACAACGACGACTTCTAGATGTGGTCGTATCGAACTGTCGCCAGGCTGGTTCGCATCATGTGTACAAGACGCCTTGGCCTGCTGACCCCCGTGTGAATATTCAAAACGATAGGGGTAAGGCAAAAGTATATCAGGTACGGCAAGTTTTGCGAGCCATAGAGAAGTTAGAGGAGAGTCGTGATGCTAGCAAGTGATCATTATACATATCGTGTAACTTGGTTAGATGAAGACCAAGAGTATGTTGGCCTTTGTGCTGAATTTCCTAGCCTTAGTCATTTGGCGGCATCTCCAGCAACATCACAAGAAGCGGCACTGCGTGGTATTCGTAAACTTGTAGCTGGAGTTATTCGTGACATGAAGCGAGACAATGAAACTATCTCTGAGTTATAGGTGTTATCTTATCGATTAGGTTGATTGTTCTAATTGTTGCCGTAGTACATCTTTTATTTCTATTGATACTCGTCTGCAATCAAGGATAGTTTTTTGGACTTTGGCTAGAATATTGTTACTTAATGTCGCTTTTTTAATACATTTACCTGATGTAATTAGGCGTTCTATTTCATTGCAATATCTCATTTCAGTATTATTACACCTTAAAAAAGAACTATGAGATAAACAACGTAATTCTGATTGAGTAATAGTATAGTTATCTCCACAATTACCTGGTGATGTAGATAAATTAGAAATTATTATTTTATTTTCTGAAGTAGGGTTAGAAATTAATATGTAAAAATGGCCAGGTCTTCCTGGTGCAAATTCAATAAAATAAACACTCCCCATAATCAAAGCAATAGTTTAAAATTAGGCTCCAGTCAGCATTTGATGAAAATACAATTTATCAGATGCTTCTTGTCGTATTTCCTCAATTTCTTCATCACTTTTGTTAAATACTTTTAATATACTTTCAACACTAATAGGTGTCGATGTTTCACCAGGGTCTTGCCATTCAGGTAATTTATGGACGATATCGACAAGATCCCATCGATCATATTGCTGACAAAAGTCAGAACATTTTGTTAAAATCTCAACGTCGGCTTCACATAAAGCTTTAGGGGAAAAATCAGCAATTAAAACAGAGTCAAATTTATCTTTTTTAATCTTGGTAGACCAGAATTCCCCTTTAATATCTTCTTTAATTAAATCAAATACATTGCTTAAAACAGGGCCATATTTCATGGCAACATATCGATCACCTGTTATTGGTTCACCGTATTGTTTTAAAGACATCCGATCAGCAAGGTATAGCATTTTAATTAATTTTAAGTATGGCAATCTATTATTAGCGCGCTGCAATAATAAACACGCTGCTTCTGTTGCTTTTCTCTCATCGAATTCAAACTTAATCGATGTTGGTATCTCTAAAATGGATGACATGACTAT
>JAFGEK010000042.1 GCA_016931625.1 Deltaproteobacteria bacterium
ATACAAAGGAGTTCTGCAAAATATTAGGAATATGGGTAGTGTCGCAAAATGCGACACTTTTTTTAACTTTTTTATGCGTTTGGCACTGGTGAAGGCACTGGTGAAGGGGGAGGCAATGACGTTTCACGATCAGGTCAAGGTGAAACGGGTCTGGCAGATGCCGATGAACAAAATGGATGCGCGTGAAAGGAAGTGAAGCGATGTTGCCCCGTGCCGTACTCTTTGATCTTGATGACACCTTGATCTCGTTCGACAGCACCACCACACCGGCTTGGATAGAAACATGTGCGCTGTTCGCAGAGGAAGCCGGCGTTCCCAGCGATGTCCTCCATCAGGCCATCAGTGATTTCGGACGCTGGTACTGGAGCGACCCCACGCGCCATCAGCAGGGCCGCTTGGAGTTAGAGGAGACGCGGCGCAAGATCGTCGCTGAAGTACTGGTGCGCCTCGACAGGCCTAATGAGGCCTTGGCCTGCCGCATCACCGACCACTACTCGGCGCTACAAAAAAGCTGCATCGAGCTGTATCCAGACGCTCTCGACACACTCGAATTTTTCAAGGCCAAAGGCATCAGTCTGGCTCTGGTCACCAACGGCAACGCCGTAATGCAGCGGCGAAAAATCGACCGGTTTCATCTCAACGCCTACTTCGAGCACTGCTTCGTAGAAGGAGAGCTCGGATACGGAAAACCCGATCCCCGAGTTTTCACTGGCGCTCTCGACGCGCTGAAAACGGCACCACACGACACCTGGTGCGTGGGCGACAATCTTGTCTGGGACGTTGCTGGAGCCCAAGCCTGCGGCATCTACGGCATTTGGAAGGCCAAAGACGCCAAAGACCACGGCGAGATCGTTCCTGACCGCATCATCCACGAATTGCGTGAACTCACTCGGCTATGAAGAGCGCTCAGGGCTTCCCTGGCTCAGGGCTTCCCTGCGGCATTGCTTTCCGTATCCGCTGCTTTTTGAGAGCTGAACAGGTTAGCTCCCTTCGCTAGAAACCCGCTGCTAGACACGCCAATTAGAAACTGAGCCAAATGGTAATCAGAAAGTGAGCCACTCCTAGCGCAAACATCCGGTAGGATTGAGTTGTTCAAAAGCAATACTGCCGGAGGAAGGAAATGCTAGGGATGGCATTACTAACAAACACCGCCTTAAGGCTTAGCATTAGTCACAACTCCTCTCCATCGCGGCGATGACGCAAGCTGCAGCAAGTACCTCTCGTAATCCACGGTTTATAGTAACACTACCCGGAGGGCCGCCAGATGACTTACCTGTGTAGCCGCCAATCTCGGCGACCCATTGCACCGCTTGCTTCATTGTCAAAATAGAACCATTAGTGAATTTATCGTCTGCCTTGTCACCAAAACGTAATAATGCAATGGCACGCAGCTCAACCGGCGTAAATTCTTCACTAGCCGGTCGTTCAGGCTCTTTTCGCGACATCAACAACCACAGGAACCAAACCGGCTTTAGCTAATTCACGAGCTACAAATACTGTTGTAGTTCTAGTTTCTAAACCAACACGAGTGCCAGCTGGTAATTTGTGTTTACGAATAAAAGCTTTAATTGCTTTTCGATGAAGTTTCAAACTCACCGCTTGCAATTACTTTTTCGTTGTTGTGTTTTTGAATACAAAATGAACAACACTTGCTCAAGTACATCGATTCCTTACGATAAATGTCATGGCACATCCCTGGTAATGTTGGGGCACTAAACCCTCGTTTGCTTGACCCCGTTTGGTTTTACACCTAGCACTATACGAGTAGAGTATAACTCGACTCGCGAGGGGGCAGCCCTGATCATCTTAACCAGACGACTTAATATACAGAAATTATTACATATTTAGCAGTTGGCTGGTGTTTAAAAAAATATTCAATATAAATTTTACAAGCCTTATGAAGCGGTCTATTTCGACGTAACACTAAGTGGTAATATGATATTTTTCTTAAACGTCGGCATTTTATTCAATTTTATCTGCAAGAAGAAAAAACCTAATATATTACAGAATGTTAAGTTCGTCTGGCACTGTTAGCAGCACTGTTAGTAGGGCACTGTTAGCAGGGGCCGTTACAAACTGTCAACACAGGCGTAAAGTCAGCTGATAAAACTACCAAAGTCAAACAAATAGAAAGTGTGCCTCCAAAAGGTTGGCAAAGTTATGCGGCAGACGGTAGTTAAAAGTGGTATTGCCTGGTTTGCATGTTATATATATTTAAAAATACACGCTAATTTTTCCTATGGGCCCAGCCTACTGCCAGACGCAATTGAATTCAAAACAAGACGATTCTGGCATATCGCCCTTAATCACTTTATATTGAACATTTTTGCCGCCAGCTATTCCTATAGTTGCAACTGTGCCACCTAATGCAACATACCATTCATGCAAATTAGAATTTTTATTACGCAATAAAGTTATTTTACATGAATTTTGTTTAATTTCGTTAGCAAGCCATTCACCTTCTGAGTGATATTGTCGCCAAATTCGGCCCCCTTTAGATAATACAGCTTGCGGGGATAAGATTCTAACAAACGCACGATATATACCTTTAAGATCTTTTTCTAATGCGTATTTGCCGAGATTAATGCACAATTGTTTTGCTTGACCATTACTGAATAATTCTACTGTAATATCAAGAAGCTTAAAATAATCACTAGTTGGAAACCAAGAAGATGTCGTAACCATATTAGAGGATAAATTTATTTCTGCTGCAAAATTGTCGAGTTGTTTTTTTGCCTGATGACCAAAAGATTGCTCAATAAATTCAAAAATTCTTCGAATTACAGAACCTTTAGTGAAATCGCCACTTGGTATAGCCATATTATCAACTCGTATATGTAATCGTTATAAAGCGAACATCACAATTAGGTCACAAGCTCTCGCAATAAAGAGTTAGTTTCTAACGTCACATATATATCTATATTGTAGTTGCGATGCAATAACCACAGATATTATTTTTTTTGAAGATAACAAACTGGGTTATAATTGTATTTAGCTCCAGGTAATACGATTTTATAATGTCTAGATACCGATGCTTTCATGACAATAGTCATAGACTTGAATAGCCAATGGTATTAGTGCCATACGAGCATAACATGCTGAAAATATTAGCTAAGATGTATATTGATTACGAATCATTATATTTTTTGTTATGTAAGCTAGCAATTTGATGCATTTAACACTGTTACAAAATGTTTTCTATCAGCAAAATGTTTCAATATTGTGATAAGTGAAGGTCTTTTAGTATTAAAATAAGTGGCGGTTTTTATGAACAACCTGATACAAAGAGAAAAAGATATGTAATATAATAAACCAATTATAATATAAATAACATAACATAATATAATATGTAGAGCCACTGCCCATAGGAAAAATTAACGCCTATTTAGTACATATTTTAAACGTGTATAGAATGTAAATCATCAAATACCGCTTTTGACACTTAAATATTTATCTTGCCCCCCCAGCACAAGTGCCAAACGTCATATGAAGCTATGTGAAAGCCCGGAACGATTAACCGGCAAAAGATGGGATGAGATTTTCAAATAGCGTTAGGCAGGCAAATGTCGAAATTTTGGGGGATTTTATGCATAGAGATGTATATCAATTTTAAGCAGGAAAGAGTGGCCATGCAATTTCGTCCTCCACAGGTCTTTTTTTTCATTGCTACGATGACGTTCTGGGCATGTCAGTCCGGAACGATCGGAACAGGAAAGACGGAGACAGAAACAGGGACAGGGGCGTGCATCGACAACGATGGTGATGGGTACGAAGTGGGTTGCGTTGCTGGATTAGACTGCGATGACACCGACGCGCGGCGATCTACCAATATTTTGAGGGCTACATCGACTCCGACAGCGATGGTTACGGCACCGGATCGCTACTGCAAATCTGCTCGGGAGCCGCGCTGCCGGCTGGCTTCGTGGTGTCGAGCGACGACTGTGACGACAGCGATCCCGCGATCTGGACCAGCTGCACGGCTTGTGCGGACATCGACGGGGATGGGTACGGGTACGGCGTCGGTTGTAGTAGCCGCACCGGGTATGCGGATGCTGATTTCGATGGCTTTGGCACGGGCTCGCCGGCGCTTGTTCACCAGGTTCAGTTTCAATGCGCAGATAAGCTTGGCGTTGGTGTGGCTTGCGAACTTTAGCAACATAGCGTCGCAACATAGCAACGCCACCTTGGTAACCACGCTCTTTTACTTCTGCATACAAACGCG
>JAFGEK010000043.1 GCA_016931625.1 Deltaproteobacteria bacterium
AGAGAGTTTTACGTAACTCCTCGTCATTCCTACGAAAGTAGGAATCCAATTCCGATAAAAGTGAAAAATGAGACTAAGAGTCAGGGATCGACGGCGCAGTCTGTATCGGCGCAATCAGTTCGCCCGTCACAGTCGTTGTCTTGGCCGTCGCTACAATTACTTTCCAGGGTGCCGTCAGGGCAGATACAAGCACCGGTAGTATTGTTGGGTCACTCGGTGCGTCGCAACAGTCATCGCCGCTACATGTGGTTTTGCTATCGGCACAGTTATTGAGCATCATGGCAGCTAATAGGTAAGCAGTAAGGGTTATTTTCACCATAGGGGCCTTCTTGAGAAATCGTTTCTAGTTGCTGATAGAGTGCGTTGACGATGCCGATCGGACTATTTTTAGACGCTTATAGGAAATAACGAAATGACTATAGTAACCATGGTCCGATCGGCACCACCACTGCACTCTATTAATATCAACAGAAACGGTGTTAATTATGAAAGCTTTTCTTATTTCAGTGGTGACATTCCTTTTAGCAACCGCAGCATTTGCTGCGAATGTAACAATTGATAATTCCAAGAAATACCAGAAAATTATTGGTTGGTCAGGTGGGGGGTGGGCACCACCGCTAAACAGTAAAGCTTTGCAAGATGAAATCATAGTCGAGTCTATAAACGATCTAGGTCTTAACGGTATGCGCGGTGGGGTATCGATAGGTCCTGGCAACCATATTCAAATACTGTCCTGGGATGATACACCATTAGCAACTAAAACTTGGGAGTGGGATAACGATGACCAAGATCCAAATACCGATCTAAATACTATCGCTTGGTCTACTTCTGGATATGCCACTACTGCTGCCGATAAGCTCGTGAATTTACGCGTAATACCATTCAAAAATCTAGTCGAGCAAAATGGTGATACGTTTTTTTATTTTTCTGGTGAGAACGAAGGTTTTAAGGGTGGGGATTACGGCGGCGACGTGCCTGCCTGGATGCTCTACAATCCGGGGGAGCACATCGAGAACATTATTTCTATGATGGTGTATCTTAGAGACATACACGGTATTAAAACAACGTATTGTACGGTAGACGGCGAACCGGGCTATAGCGATCCTTTCACTCCGTCCATGGTTGCAGAGCGCACCAAGATTCTTGTTTCTAAATACAAAGCTTACGGATTCAAAGACACCAAGATCACTTTTCCGGTTGGTCTAGGTCAAAAAACCTGCATGGAATTTTATTACGGCTTTGCAAACTGAGCCGGATTTTTGGCCGCATATCGGGCTCCTCGATTATCATCTATATAATGATCCTAATGCTCCCGAGAGATCCTTAATTCGTGATTTTGGTTTTAATAATGGCATACCCACGGCCATGACTGAATACTATCTTGTTGGGGGTATTGATAAGGTGTACGATGATTTTGTTCTGGGAGGAGTGTCAATCTGGGATGTTACAACCTCTTCAGGTACGGTTTTCGGCAGCGACGCCAATGGAGTTTCTTATCTCGACTGCCTCGCACATAAGGCAAAGTATTGGGGGCTGCGGCAGCTCATGCACTATGTATGGCCCGGGGCAGAGCGTATCGATGCTACGTCCGATAATACCAACCTAAAAACGCTGGCTTTCGAAAAAGGTGGCAAGATCACGGTAATACTCATTAATAAGACAGGTAGTGCTCAGACCGTCAATGGGCAGACCGAATCCACTGTGATACTGAGAAACTATCGTACGCAACACTGGATTTTTAAATTCTCTTCTAGCACTTGTTTGCCGGTTTTATCCCAAAGCGCCATCACTTCAGGGTCGCAAGGAAAGGCCTTTTTAGCGAGCATTGCTCCTATAACTAAACCACCGATACCCGATCCAGACAAACACCTTACGAGCGATTAAAACAAAAAGCGAGACTAGCCGTGTAAGCTTTTAGCTGAGACATTACATATTTAATGATAGTAATCTATATGAATGATATGTAGCCGTTGGCGGCAGCACTTACAGCCGCCGCCTTAGCATTATATGTACTAGCCTCGACTAGATTCGACAGGTTACCCTGACATTAATTAGTGAGTTCAGTTATACGAAAACTACTGAACGCAAATTGGGATGTAAGTGGCGTTGTTCCACTCAACAGCTTCGGAAATGTTGTCGTTCTCGTCGATGATTACACCAACCCAGTAGTTTTGACCATGGTTGAGAGTACTCGGTATAGTCAATGTTTTGGTTGTGGTGTACACATTATCGCGACTAAGTGTGAAACTCGATCCGCCAATGCGTTGATCTAAAGTCGTAATGTAGTCATTTGTTGAAATATAGTAACCTACATCGATACCTGACTGTGTGCTTTTGCCCATGTTTTCATACGTGAATTGCGTACGTACTACTTGGCCTGGATTTACCCGATAGCCAGTCTCGTTGTTGACAGTACAAGTTGCTAGATTGCCACCTGCTGAATTGTAGATCTTAGTTTTTTCATGATCAGAATATTCGCCCGATGCTCCGGCATACTTCCAGTGCACAACCCCTACATCTTCCCAAGCACCACTGCGTGCACCGTATAAATAAGTAGCACCATCAGCAGCATCTTCACCTAAATAGGCGCGGGCAGTAGAACCATTAGCATGAATATGTTCGAAGTCTTTACCCATAATGTTATATTCAGTATTGACATGATTGAGTTTAAGACCATGTCCAAATTCATGAACGGCTGTGCCTTGCAACAATCGTTTGTCGCCGCCATAGCGAATGATTGATGATTTGCTAGAATTAGCTGTCCACTGCCAGGGCGATGAGTAGTCGAAAATCACGTCTACTTCATCCATATGAACGTGTTTGCCGAAAAACCAGTAGCAGGTCCAGTATGAATATGAGATAGCCGGAGCACCATGGAGGATTGAGCCTGTGCCTCCCCATACCTCGCTCTGGCCGTTATCACGACTAACGCCACCGCTGTCGTGGGTCAATCCATAGCGAAAGTTGCTTGGGTTGAGATTGGTTTTACTTACTCCGTCTTGCAGACCATTGTACCAGTAGCCGCTCGGAAAACTGACGGTACTGGCACGAAGTGTCTTTGAGGTTCCACTCCATTTGATTTTTTTACCTAGGCAGGTACTATAACTAAAGGCGAATGCTTGATTCGCGCTCATCAATATGAGTGCGGCGCCAAGCAGAAGATTTGTTGTTCTCATGATTCTTGCTCCTGTTAAATTACGTTTTCATCTTGGTCGTTGCGAAATGGTTACTTAGCTTTGAGCACTGGGTTGAAATCTTGGTTCTGTAATGCTTCGAGCTCTGCTGCATCTTGTTTTGTCAATTGTTTGATTTCGTTTGCTTGTTCGAGTTTCAAGGGTGACTCATCCACGCTTTTAGCTACGAAAATTGGCATTTTTGGATCAATACTGGGAATAAACGCAGGCTGACGTGTAATGCCCCTCTGTATTTCTTGAATCGTCGAAACGAATTCATCGATTGAAATGGGTTCTATAGAAAGATTTGCAGTAATTTGTGCAAGGCTACGAACGTTTTCTGGAATCACTTTAATGCCGGGGAGTATACTAGTACGAGTATTGTCTTCTTCTACTCCTACCTCATCTGTAGTTTCGGTGTAAATTTCGACGAATTTAGGTGCTTCGACTTCATAGCGTTTGCGTGCTTCATCGATGGTCATATTATTTTCCTTCATGAGCTCTTGAACTTCTGGATTCGAAATGAGTTCATCGAATCGTGGTGTAGGGTAACGAAAGACTCGTAGTGCCTCAGGTGGGAGGCCACGTGCTACAATCCATTTGTGATCAATGATTTTAACTGGTGCACCAACGGTGTCGTAGACTCGTCCGTCAAGAAGGCGAAAACGTCCCCACTGACACCCAACTATCGGACACTGCTCTTCGCCGTTTCCTGAAAGAAACATGAGATCTTTATCACCGATTTGGAACTTAGGCATTTCGCTGAGCTCTAAAAATCGTCCACGCCCATCGGGTCCACCCATGATTAGCATAGTGAAAGTATTCCCAGGGGTTTTGCCACGAATGACGTTTTGGACTTCATAAGTGACGATGGCAAAAGGAAAAGAAGTTTCTTCTTTAGAACGGATGTCAGACATACGATATATGACATCCACAACCCGACCCGCAAAGATAAAATTAGCTTCTTCTGTGACAGCCGCCAGGTTTGTGAGACGACCACCTTCCGAGGCGCTATAAGCATTAGTGCCTGTGCTTATCGCAGCAAAGACAAAAACTGCTGCAAGGACAAATTTTGTACAAAGCATGTACAACCTCCATGTTGATACGAAAATAGAATTAAGGAAAAGAATTGCTTCGTTTAAGATATTCGCGTAGTGTTTCGTATATCTAACAGAAATAAAATTCTGCCAAGTCACGCAACGGATCTATATATTCGGTAGATTGAATCAGGTTTGAAAAATCTTAGTGGTCTTCCCATAATGAATCCCCCCAGTGTAAGGTAGTTGCTACAGCTATAAAGCAAATCTGATGCCAATGTTGCTGATTAAAAAAGATTTATAAAATCAAGTAACTATTGTTTGAACTATGTTTGAGAACTAGTAGTGTCACATTTTGCGACACTTTTTTTAACGTTTGACACCGTAAGAATGGTAAGAATGCCGGAGTAAGGGCACCACAATATGAAATGCGTCATTTATATTTTCATTGGTTTTATCGGAGTAACATGCCAAATTTCATCGGCATATTGCTGAATAGTACGATCTGATGAAAAATAGCCGGTGCGTGCTACATTTAAAATAGCCATTTTATTCCACAGAGTACGATCACGATATACTTCATTTACATGTTCTTGACAGGCAATATATGATTCATAGTCAGCCAGCAACATATAAAAGTCGCCTGCATGTAAAAGCGAATCAATAATCGGACGAAATAATTGCGGTTCATACAAAGAAAAGTCACCTCTTTGAATACTATCAATTACAGCTTTAAGTTCTAAGTTTTGTTGATAGTAATCATTAGGGTTATAGCCTTGTTGTCGAAGGGCTTTAACCTCTTCAACAGTCAGGCCAAATAAGAAAAAGTTTTCAGCACCAACTTCATCACGAATTTCAACATTTGCTCCATCCAGCGTGCCAATAGTCAAAGCGCCATTAAGGGCAAACTTCATGTTGCCGGTGCCAGAGGCTTCTTTACCCGCTGTAGAAATTTGTTCTGATAATTCAGAAGCAGGAAACATGCGTTCGGCCAATGAAACTCGATAATTTTTTAAAAAGATAACTTTAAGTACGTTATTAATGTCTGGATCATTATTGATAACATCTGCTACTGAATTTATTAGTTTAATAATATTTTTAGCCATTAAGTAACCTGGTGCAGCTTTGCCACCGAATATTACGGTTCGCGGCACCATGTTTTTAATGCTACCGTTTTTAAGACGATGATATAATGTGATAACATGAAATACATTAAGTAGTTGTCGTTTATATTCATGCATTCGCTTTATTTGCACATCAAACATCGAATCAGGATCTACCTTAACGCCAGTATCATCAAGAATGATCTGGGCTAATGCTTTTTTGTTTTCTCGCTTAATTTCATCAAATTTTTGACGAAAACTAGAATCATTCGCCATAGGCTCTAAATGGCGTAATTCGCTAGCATCGAATATCCAATTGCCATCGATACATTCAGTTATAAGCGAGGCAAGTTTAGGGTTACTTGCAAGTAACCAACGTCGTAAAGTAACCCCATTAGTTTTTGAATTGAAGCGTTTAGGCCAGAGTTCATAAAAATCGGCAAATAGATCTCGTTTTAATAGATCTGTATGAAGTTTAGCTACACCATTTATGGAGTGCGAGCCAATAACAGCTAAATGCGCCATGCGAACTTGTTTAACAGGTGTTTCTTCAATTAATGATAAGCGCCAGGTTTTGCTATTATCATTTGGGTATTTTATATGAACTTCATCTAAAAATCGTTGATTGATCTTATAAATAATTTCTAAATGTCGCGGCAGAACACGACCGAATAAATCAACCGACCATTTTTCGAGGGCTTCAGGTAATAATGTATGATTAGTATAGCCAAAAGTACCTTGGGTAATTTTCCATGCATGTTCCCATGGTATATTATTTTCATCAATTAGCACTCGCATTAGTTCAACAATAGCAATGGCTGGATGGGTGTCATTTAATTGAATGGCAACTTTGTCAGTAAATTTTGAAAAATTATCATAAGTTTTAAGATAGCGACGGACAATGTCGGCAATCGAACAGGCTACAAAGAAATATTGTTGTTGTAGTCTTAGTTCTTTACCAAAAACAGTAAGATCATTAGGATATAATACTTTAGATATATTTTCAGATAGATTTTTGTCTTCTACGGCAGCGAGATAATCGCCGGCATTAAAATCCGCTAAATCTAATTCTTCACTGGCGCGAGCACGCCATAAACGTAAGGTGTTAACTGTATCATTACGATAACCCGCAACCGGAATGTCGTAAGGCATACCTAAAACAGTACGCGAAGGTATCCAGATAACTTTTTCTTTTCCGTTTATAAGTTGTCGTTCAGTGTGACCATTAAAATGAACTGGTACTTGATACTCAGGACGACCAACTTCCCACGGGCAGCCAAAGCGCAGCCAAGCTTCTGGACGTTCAACTTGAAAACCGTCAACGATATTTTGATCAAAGATACCAAATTCGTAGCGGATGCCATATCCGTACGCAGGTAGAGATAAGGTGGCCATCGAATCTAAGAAACAAGCGGCAAGTCGACCAAGGCCGCCATTACCAAGACCTGCATCAATTTCTTGATCAATAATTTCTTCAAAATCAATACCGAGATCTTCTAAAGAATGGCGCATGGTGTCATACATGCCCAAATTGATCAGATTATTGGTCAATGCTCGGCCCATCAAAAATTCAAGCGATAGATAGTAAATTCGTTTGGCATCAGCACGATAATAGGCTTGCTGAGTCTCAATCCAGCGATTCATCAAGCGGTCACGTACAGTAAAAGCCACGGCGAAAAAACGATCTAAGGCTGTGGCGGTATGTTCATCTTTTCCTTGAGAGAATTGTAGATGTTCAGCAAATGCTCGTCGTAATAAATCAGCATCCATGCCAGTACGCGCATTGGGTAGCTCACGAGCACGGGCGAGAATTTTTGCTTCTTTATTTTCAGTAGTGTTGCTGCGTTTGCTCACGCGCGGGGACATTAACCTCTCCTTTGAGTAATAAAGCGCAACTTAAATAAACTCTTATAGTAAAATTACGAGTAGTAATCGATTATTTGGCAGGAAAAATGAAGAGATTTGCAAGAAAAAAGATGTTAAAAAGTATTTATTATTAGGGACACCTCCTGGTTATCCGAACAAAGTTAAGGGTGTAGCACAAGTTTTTACCAAGCACCCAGATCGTCATCAGCACCTATTTTATGCATAAATGAGCCAT
>JAFGEK010000044.1 GCA_016931625.1 Deltaproteobacteria bacterium
AGGCAGCTTGAAACGTTTAACTAGTTCGTATTTTCTTTTACGTAAGTTAGTAGCTTGTTGATTTTTAACAGAAAAGTACTTTATCTGTACCATGGTATACACTCAGATACAGGTTGCTATTTTCTTTAGCATCGTTTGCGAATTTATGCACGTACTTTTACTTGCTTGGCGTGAAGGATAACGTCTTGTTTTCTTTAGGTGTTCGCGAAGACTGTCTGAGCGAACACCAATTGGTGATATTAACTTAAGTTCGCATTTATTTTGATTAATAATGCTACTACTACTGAGCCAAACCTGGTTATGTGATCTTTTGTGTAATTACAGGGATAATATTGAGTAAAGATGATAAAATGACGCTTAGCGTGAATATTTTGCAACTAACTTGGCTTGAGCTATTGCGTTATTTTTCAACATTGATTCGATTTTTATGGCCGAAGCATCTTTGGTTACAGCTAATTTTTTAACTTTTAGTGCCTTTAGGGATGTTTATCCATGCAAGTTGTGGCGAAAGATTATCACCAGCACAACCAAAAATATTGGCAACCTGTTTATTACTTAGACGCTTGCCATCTTTTACCTCAGGGCTAGTAAGTACTAGTTCTGCAGCATTAATACTTAACGCAAATAGCCAAATCAAATTGACAACACAGAATATGGATATGATACGCATTGAAAAGAATCCTTATAGTTATTTATTAAATGCTACGCAGTTTTAAAGTTTAATTTCTGCAGCGATGATTGGTGTATAGAACAATTGCACAAATGATAATAGTTTATTTTTTTACTTCACTCATATCACCGTTCACATCAACTGGTGGGCTATCACTTAAATCAAGAATTTGTGAGCCGCCAATGTATGGCTTAGTTTGATATGCGGTAATTTGCCCGATTTTGCGAACAATGGCGGCCATACGCTCGACTTCTTTACAGATTATATCAACAGCTTTTTTCTCACTCTCATTACTTTGGCACTTTCGTCGCAATAGTTCTGCATAGCCCATTATTGAAGTAAGTGGCTGATTAAGTTCATGAGCAGCAGCGCCAGCAAGTTCAACCGCAACAGCTTGACGTTCAGTTAGCTGCAGTTTGCGTTGTACTTGTGATAGTTTTTCTTCAATACGGCGGCGTTCACGTAAGTCAGATAGAATACTCACGGTAGCAACTTCGCGGTTTCCTTCATAAATAATTGCCGCAGTTAAATTAACTGGAACTGTTTCACCGTTGCGTGCAATTAGTTCTTTACGCACCATTTGCAGCCTGCCACGACCACCATAAGCTTCAGAGCGTAATTTTTTCATAACATCCCACGCTTCGCCACGTGGATAGAATACACTCATATTGGCGCGGCCAACCATTTCGCGTGCAGTATAACCAAGCATTTGTTCAGCAGCGCGATTAAACAAAATAACGCTGCCGTCAGTATCAGTGGCAATGATAGCATCAACGGAGCTTTGGATAAGATTTTCGAGAAATTCTTTAGTTTGCCTTAATTCACTCTCAATTTCGCGTAAAGCGGTGACATCACGAAAACTGATTACTACCCCTTCAGGACTAGCTAAGGGGCGAATAGCAGCAGAGATAACGATACTGCCAATATCAATATCATCGCTGGTACCAACAATTAAATCGACATAACCATTCTCATCACCCACAGCGTCACCACGCAGAGCTCGTTCAGATAAAGCGTGACAGTGAGGCAAGAGAAAATCGCGAAAACGACGCGAGGGTAGTTCTTCAAGAGTTTGATGCATCAAGCTGGCAGCAGTAGCATTGGCATAGCGGATTACACCATCAACATCAGTTATAAGCACACCGTCTTTAGCTTGATCGAGAAAATCACGCAGTTCTTTTAGAACAATTAATTGCTCGTCAACCCAAGCTTTGCTGCGTTGTAGAGCTTTTTTTTCGGAAAGGAGCATGTCATGTTCAAGAGCATGGCCTATAGCAATCGCTGTGGTTGAAGAAATGAGATGACCCATGGCAAGCAACTGATCATCAAGTTCACCCATAGGTTCTTCACTTCTAAGAAATAAAGCGCCTACTACTTGGTCTTTTCTAATGAGTGGAAAGAGTACCGCTGCTCGTGGTGGTTGATGTGCTTGTGTAATTTTGCCACGTACCCCAGCTAATAAATTATCAGCAAAAACATCAGCAATAATTAGGGGCTCTTTGGTATTTATAATTTGCTGTAATTCTGGGTAATCATTTACTTTAATGGCAATGTTGGCGAGCGTTTCTTGTTCGCGTTCCATCACCACAAAACCTTCTTGGTTCTGCTGATCAAAGACTACAACCGATACACGTTCTATCGAAAACAATTCTGAGATACGTGATACTGAAAGCTGTAATACATCTTGCAGGTCGGGTTTACGTGCAATCTCACTTATAATTTGCAGTAAACCTGCATTCATGTTGAGTTGTCTAACTAGACGCCACTCAAGATTTTGAGTGGTATTTTCACGTGATAATACTTGCTTTAAATGAGGCAAACTATAAACAATATCATAATAACCAATTGAAAGTAATTCAGCTGCCTTAGCAGCTTCTTTGGGCTTAACCCAAGCAATAATATGTGCTGCCGGTGCATGTTCACGTATATTTTTAAATATTGTGCGTGGATCGGATTCACGACAATCAACTACAACAATATTTGCATCTGGTGGCAACTCAAAAGCCGTGGCAAAGGTACGTAAGCCAGTTTGCGGATGAGGTGATACCAGTACCGCTGAAAAGCTATCGCTTTGTTCATTTGTGTCAATCATGCCTGGTATCCATGAATACGTACGATATTGGGCCGATCAGCAAAACGCCGTGTACCAGCACCAACGCCTATTTTTTCTCCTGTTTTAGTTAATGATGCACCAAATGTTGTCCCTATGGTCGCAAGCGCAGCCGCACCAGTTGGAGTAATAGTTTCACCTAATATTGCCACATCAACAAGTACAATTCCTGTATTATGAACAATTTGTTTTACTGCAGGTACGGGTAACGCTAAGCGACCATGCTGACACAAAACTTCTCCGTGGCCGCTCGCAATCGGGCCCACAGTTACTTCTGGACAACCTAAACTATCATATGCAACAGCGATACCAATAACATCAAGAATTGAATCAAGAGCGGCTACTTCATGCAAATGTACATGATGCAAATCTTGTTGATGGCTTGCAGCTTCAGCATGAGCAAGCAGAGTAAAAATTTTTTTTGCAATTTGATGTGCATTTGTTGTCATTTGTGCGCGAGCAATGATCGCCAACACTTCATCTAGGTTACGACCATGTTCATTAGTACCAGCAGGTATAGAGTGAACATAGCAAGCCTGAATCCCTGTTATTTCTACCTGAGATATTTCTAATTTTAAGTTAGGAATGGCCAAGCTAGCAATGGCAGTATGGATAGGGTCTTGAGTGGCGCCGAGGTCAATTAAAGCTGCAAGCAGCATATCACCAGCAGCTCCACTAACAGCTTCAACATAAAGCTGATTATATTGCTGAGAGATAGTGTTAGTTAAATAATTATCGGCCTCGTTTGCCATAAGTATTTTATAAATTAATCAGCACGTAACCAATATTGAGTGCGACCAAGTAAAGAAAAGCCAATATATCCGCGTAATTTAAGTTTTTTTCCACCTTCTATAGGTTCAACGTAACATTTATAGGTTTTGCCGTTTTCGGGATCGAGAATAACCCCCCCTGACCACTCAGAACCATCTTTTGTTAATCCCCACATAATATTCATGCCTAACACCGGTTGATTTTTGCGTCCGCCTTCACATTTATCACATTTGGGATTTAGGTCTTCGCCAGGTTCAGGGAAAAGGCGAATGATGTTTCCGTAAAGCTTGCCGCCGGATTCGCGAATTTCGACAATGGATTTTACCTTGCCATTATTATCATCAATAGTTTTCCATTTGCCTACCGGTGATAGCTCTTGGGCGTTAGCAAAAGTTGCAAAACTAATGTTTACAACAGCGCCGCATAATGCAGAAATACACAACTTAAATATCAACGAACGAAAAAGTGTAGGATTCATTTAGTCACACACTCCCTTAACTTTAGACTGTTGCTAAATAAAGGTACTAGCTACCATAGCCAATTTGCCTTTGCTCAGCAATGATAAGCATTTAGAGCTAATAAATTGAGCAATTATTCCTGTAAATCATTGATCTTTCTTAGGGACACCCCCTAATTTTAGACGGCAAAATTTTATGTTTTTGCAAGAGCATACCTAGATAGGCAAACTCATCAAGTCCGAGTTCTTCAGCGCGAACAGTTGGTTTTATATTTGCTTCTGCAAATACTGGTTCAAGCAAGGCAGCATCAATGTGCCATACGAGTGCAAGAGCGCTACGTAGCATTTTGCGTCGATGTGAAAAAGCGGCGCGGGCTACTTGGACAAGCGATTCATCTGCTTGTGCGCTTCGTTGTTGCGGTTGTACTTTAAGCACTACGATAGCCGAGTGAACTTTAGGCCGTGGAAAGAATGCCCCAGGTGGTACGATGCGAGCTATAGTGGCGGTAAAACGACGCTGCACTAAGACCGAGAGTAAACCATAAATGCGTGAGCCAGGTGGAGAAACTAAGCGTTCAGCTACTTCGCGCTGCACTAATAAGACAGCTTGATTAATTACCGAGCCTGCATCAGCTAGCGAAACTAAAATACGACTTGATAATTGATAAGGTAAATTACCGGCTACGGTGAGCTTTGTTTTTAATTGGTCAGCAAGAGCAAAGTAGTTAAGACTAGCCGCATCAGCTTCAAGAATTTCAAGTCGCTCTTGGGCCCAAGCCAAAACATTACGCAATAGCGGAACAATTTCACGGTCACGTTCGATTGCAATTACCGATGCACCATTAATTAAAAGATAGTAGGTAAGCGCGCCTAAACCCGAGCCCAATTCGATAATTTTTTTATCTGGCGCCGCCCCCGCCAATAATGCAATCTCATTAAGTATCTCAGTATTTTCTAAAAAATTTTGTCCCCAACTTTTTTTGGCATGTAAGCCTGCTGATGCTAACAATACCCGAGGTTGCGGGGGAGGAGGGTGTGGCTGATTCATCAAGACGGCCATTTAAAAAGGTTTAAATTGTTCGCTATGTGAAGTTAGCTCACCAAGTGGCCAACGCGACAAAGCGCTAGTAATTAAATCGTTTTTTTCGCCGCGCATAAGGCGCATCCAACCAGCCGCTCCAATCATTGCTGCATTATCAGTGCATAATGGTTTTGGCGGTGCAAAGGCCCAAAGTGCTCGGTTGCTACAGCGTTTAAAGCATAATTCGCGCAATCTTTTATTTGCGGCGACACCACCAGCTAAAACTACCCCAGGGGCAGAAAACTTACGTGCAGCCGTCGCGGCTTTTTTGGTAAGAATGTCAGCAATGGCCTCTTGCAGTGAAGCACAAAAATCAGCGAGTTCTTGACCTATAAGTTTGCCACCGCGTTTGCGTACATAATCAGCCGCCGCAGTTTTAAGGCCAGAAAACGAAAAATCAAAATTTTTACAACTTGGTAGACCACGCGGCAGAGCAATAGCATTTGGGTCACCATCATTGGCGCACTGTTCAATTCGCACACCACCAGGATAGCCGAGACCCAATATCTTTGCCACCTTGTCAAATGCTTCGCCCGCAGCGTCATCACGAGTACCACCGAGTACTTGGTAGTTGGCGAAAGAGCGTACATGATAAAGATGAGTATGACCTCCACTTACTACTAAGGCTATATGTGGATAAGTCATTGGTGGGTCAGCCAACAAACCAGCGGCTAAGTGACCTTCGAGATGATGTACCCCTATCCAAGGTAAATTGCGACTTAGAGCTAAACCTTTGGCAAATTGTAAACCAACTAAAAGCGAGCCGATTAACCCTGGTCCACGAGTTACTGCAATAGCTTCGATATCAGATATTGTTCCGGCTTGGTTTATTGCCTGGTTGACCACTTCAACAATGCGTTGCACATGCTCACGTGAAGCTATTTCTGGTACTACGCCACCAAACGGTGCATGACTTTTAATTTGCGAGTGTACTACATTAGAAATAATGCGGGGGCCATCATCGATAACCGCAGCAGCAGTTTCATCACAACTAGATTCAATAGCAAGAATACGCACAGTTTTTGCCACCTAGCCTATTCAGTTATCAAGATGCAACTACTTTTACCGCTTTGCAAATTTGTCGAAGCTTACGAACAAGCTTGCCGAGAGGGGGAACTGGTAAACCTTCAAGGAAGTCGACAAGCATTTTTTGCAGTGTATCTTTAAACTCGTTAACTACCTTAAAAACTTTATTTATCCCTTGTCCTTGCTCAACTGCGAAGCTGCAGGCATTTTTTAATAACTGTGTTCCTGTTATAACGAGGAGCATTGCTTCTGCATCGACTCCGGCATCGACACGCTGTCCGAGCGTAATCAAGTCGCCTAGTTCCACGCCATCGATTTTGGTGACGAGCCAATACAAATCATATAGATCCTTTTCGCTACAGCGAGAAACGAGAGTCGCGGCTTTGGTCATAAGCAGAGTTTCAAGGTTTGCTACCATAACATTGTCAGCCGGTTGTGCCGTACCGATGCGAAATAAATTCTCGTCAAGGACAACATTAATGGTGAAGCGATGCGAATCAAGTTCACATACAGCCCGAAAATATTGCGCTGTTTGTTGTTCGGCAGTTAGAGTGGCACCGAGATCAATTAGGGATCGGCAGGCAAGCACCGAAGGCTGGTAGTGGCATGACTAAATCGTCGGTTGAAATACCGAGTGCAAGTGCTAACTTTTTAATGTGGCTACTCTTGACATCGACGAAACCAACACCTTTGGCAAGCCACTGGGATATGGCTTGACGTGACAACCCTGCCCGTCGCGCGAGATCGCTTTGACTTAGGCCAGCGGCTGCGGCAAACAGCATGAGATTTGCTATTTCCATATATATATATATATATATATATATATATGG